>NZ_JBHWEB010000011.1:0-129924 GCF_042734395.1 Amycolatopsis sp. NPDC059657
AAGAGTGGATCTTAGTCGACTTCTCTTCTACCAGGAGCCGCGTCTATCACAGCCTTGACACCACAACCCCAGCCCTAACTACCCGGCATTGGGTTAGAACCGCCCGCAACGCTCACGACCCTTTAGTGCGCGGCCGAGTTCCAGGAATGGCCGAAGCCGACCGAGACCTCCAGCGGCACCGCCAACTCGTAGGCCGAGCCCATTTCCTTGCGTACCAAGGCTTCGGCGGCTTCGCGCTCGCCTTCGGCGACCTCGAGGACGAGTTCGTCGTGCACCTGGAGCACCACGCGGGTGCGCAGGTCAGACGCGGCCAGCGCCTTGTGGACGTTGAGCATGGCGACCTTGATGATGTCGGCCGCGCTGCCCTGGATCGGGGCGTTGAGCGCCATCCGCTCGGCCATCTCGCGGCGCTGGCGGTTGTCGGAGTTGAGGTCCGGCAGGTACCGGCGGCGGCCGAAGATGGTCTCGGTGTAGCCGACCTTGGCCGCGTCGATGACCACGGACTGGAGGTAGTCGCGCACGCCGCCGAAGCGGGCGAAGTACGCCTCCATCTGCTCCTTGGCCTCGTCATTGCCGATCTTGAGCTGCTGCGCGAGGCCGTACGCCGAGAGCCCGTACGCCAGGCCGTACGACATGGCCTTGACCCGGTACCGCAGCTCGGGCGTGACCTCCTCCGGCGGCAGCGAGAACGCGCGCGACGCGACGAAGGTGTGCAGGTCCTCGCCGGTGTTGAAGGCCTCGATCAGGCCCTCGTCCTGCGAGAGGTGCGCCATGATCCGCATTTCGATCTGGCTGTAGTCGGCGGTCATCAGCTCGGTGAAGCCACCCCCGACCACGAACGCCTCGCGGATGCGGCGGCCTTCTTCGGTGCGGACCGGGATGTTCTGCAGGTTCGGGTCCACAGAGGACAGACGGCCGGTCGCCGCGATGGTCTGCTGCAGGGTGGTGTGGATGCGGCCGTCGTCGCCGACGGCCTTGAGCAGGCCCTCGACCGTGACGCGCAGCCTGGTGGCGTCCCGGTGCTCCAGCAGGAACTCCAGGAACGGGTGCCCGGTCTTCTCGAACAGGCCCTGCAGCGCGTCCGCGTCCGTGGTGTAGCCGGTCTTGGTGCGCTTGGTCTTCGGCATGTCGAGCTCGTCGAACAGCACGACCTGCAGCTGCTTCGGCGAGCCGAGGTTGATCTGCTTGCCGATGACCTTGTACGCCTCGTCGGCCGCCAGCCGGACCCGCGAAGCGTAGTGCTCCTCCAGTTCGGTCAGCTGCTCGACGTTCACCGCGATGCCCGCGGCCTCGAGGTCGGTGATGACCTCCAGCAGCGGCAGTTCGATGTCGGCGAGCAGCTCGCGGCCGCCGATGTCGTCGAGTTCCTTGCGCAGCGCGGCCGACAGCTCGGCGATCGCACGCGCCTTGACCAGCTCGGCGTCGACGAGCTTGGCGTCCGCGTCCTCGGCGCCGCCGTCGAGCAACGACAGCTGGCCGTCGCCACCGTCGGACTCCGCGCGCAGCTCACGCTGCAGGTACCGCAGCACCAGGTCGTCCAGCTCGAACGAGCGCTGGCCTGGCCGCACGAGGTACGCGGCGAGCTCGGTGTCCATGCTCAGGCCCGCGAACTTCCAGCCGCGCGCGAGCATCCCGTGCAGCGCGACCTTCATCGAGTGGCCGACCTTCGGCACGGCCGGGTTCGCCAGCCAGTCGGCCAGCGCCTTGTCGTCCGCGGCGTCCATTGTGGACACCGTAATGTGCGCGCCCTGGCCGTCCGGCGCGGCGAACGCGATCGCCTGGACGTCCGAGAGCACCGAAACGCCGGTGGTGCGGAACGCGAGCCCGACCGGGTCGGCGCCGGCCGCATGCTCGGCCAGCCAGCCGGCCAGCGCGCCGGGCGCCAGCGCGGCGCCGGTGACGTCGAACCCTTCCTCCGCCTCGGGCTCCGCGCTCGACAACGTCGCGAACAGCCTGTCCCGCAGCACGCGAAACTCGAGCTCGTCGAACAGCCGGTGCACCGCGTCGCGGTCCCACGGGCGCAACTCCAGCTCCTGCGGCGTGAGCTCCAGCTCGACGTCGCGGACCAGCTCGGTGAGCTGGCGGTTCAGCGTGACACTCGACAGGTGCGCGCGCAGCGCGTCGCCGACCTTGCCCTTGACCTCGTCGATCCGGTCGATCAGCTCGTTGAGCGAGCCGAACTGCTTGATCCACTTGGCCGCGGTCTTCTCCCCCACCCCGGGAATGCCGGGCAGGTTGTCCGACGGGTCGCCACGCAGCGCCGCGAAGTCGGGGTACTGGGCCGGGGTGAGGCCGTACTTCTCCTCGACGGTCACCGGGTCGTAGCGCGTCATCTCCGACACGCCCTTCTTCGGGTACAGCACGGTGACCTGGCCGTTGACCAGCTGCAACGCGTCGCGGTCCCCGGTACAGATGAGCACGCTGTAGTCATCCGCGACCGCCTGCGTGGTCAGCGTGGCGATGACGTCGTCGGCCTCGAAGTTCTCCTTGGTCAGCGCCGGGATGCCCAGCACGGCCAGGACGTCCTGGATCAGCGCGACCTGGCCCTTGAAGTCGTCGGGCGTGGCTGACCTGCCCGCCTTGTACTCGGCGTACGTCTCCGAGCGGAACGTCTGGCGCGAGAGGTCGAACGCGACGGCGAGATGCGTCGGTTGCTCGTCGCGCAGCAGGTTGATGAGCATGGAGGTGAACCCGAAGACCGCGTTCGTGACCTGACCGGTCGACGTGCGGAAGCGGTCGGCGGGCACCGCGAAGAACGCGCGGTAGGCCATCGAATGACCGTCGATGAGCAGCAGTTTCGGCCGCTCAAGGGTGTCCGCGCCGGATGTGACACTGGCAACTGTCTGGGTTTCACTCGGGCTCACGGGCCCGAGTCTAGAGTCAGGGTCCGACACTCTTACGTGTCGCATCGGTAAGGAGTCAATGCGTGACGGAACAAATCGACCTGGCGGAGCTGGAGCGGATGTCGGGGATCGACCCGGCGGTCGCAGGCCAGCAGCTGAACGAGAAGGTCGGGATGAAGCTGGTCGAGGCCTCGCCCGAGCGCGTCGTCGGCACCATGCCGGTCGAAGGCAACCTCCAGCCGTACGGCCTGCTGCACGGCGGCGCGAACGCGGTGCTCGCGGAGGCGCTCGGTTCGACACTCGCCGCGATCAACGCCGGTGAGGGCCGCGCCGCGATGGGGCTCGAGCTGTCCTGCACGCACCACCGCGCCGTGCGCTCCGGCGTGGTCACCGGCGTCGCGACGCCGTTGCACGTCGGCAGGGGCACGATCACCACGGACATCGTCATCACCGACGACCAGGGCCGCCGTACCTGCACCGCCCGCTTGACCTGCGTCGTCAGGGACAAGCCACCGGGTGCCTGATGGATCTCGACCTGGCGCAGGTGCGCGCCTTCCTGGTCACCGCGGACCAGCGGCATTTCAGCCGTGCCGCCGAGGCGTTGTTCCTCACCCAGCAGGCGCTGTCCAAGCGGATCCGCAAGCTGGAGGACGCGCTGGGCGTGCCGCTTTTCCTGCGCACCAACCGCACGGTCGAGCTGACCGAGGACGGCGAGCGGTTCCTCCCGCACGCGCGTGAGCTGATCAGGGTCGCCGACGCCGCGGTCGCCGCGATGGGCTCCGAAGAACAGCCGGTCCGGCTCGACATCATCGACAACCGGCTCTCGCCGATGTTCATGCTGCGCCGGTTCGCCGAGCAGGAACCGGGGCTGCGCGTCGAGCGCAGTACCAGGCAGGGCCTCGCGAATTCACTCGATCCGCTGATCCGCGGCGAGATCGACCTCGCGTTCGGCCGGGTGCACGACCTCGGGCGCCCGCTGCCGGACGAGCTGGAGCACCGGCTCGTCCGGCTGGAACCGCTGGTCGCTTTGCTCGCGCCCGAGCATCCGCTCGCGGGCAACGACGTGCTGAAACTGACCGATCTGCGCGAAGACGGCATCTGGCTGCCCGGCCTTGCCGGTCCCGTCGAATGGCTGTCCTACCTGCGGCATCTGTGCGACGCGTTCGGTGTGCCGATCGACGATTCCGGCGTGAGCTTCGACCTGCGGCACACGCTGGAGCAGACGCGTTACGGCAAGCAGCGCGTCACGCTGGCCGGCGCCGACATGGAACTCGCGCCCGATCTCAACCTGCGGGTGCTGCCGTTCGAGCCGTCACCGCTGTTCCCATGGTCGTTGGTGTGGCGTAAGGAAAAGCCGCACCCGGCGCTGCGCAGGCTGCTGGCCATCGCCGGCCGCACCAGCCGGGCCGAAGGCTGGTGCGACCACGATCCCGCACGCAGCTGGCTGCCTACAGGTGACGCTGGAACCACTCGGTGAGCAGCTTGTCGACCACGCCCGCGGACGCCGTCGGAACACCGGTTTCGTCGTAGACCTCATGCGCCAGGCCCGGCACGAGCACCAGCTCACTGCCGGTGAGCACGCGGTGCAGCGCGGCCGCCGGTTCGGTGATGGAAATGTCGTCCTCCTCGCCGATGATCAGCAGCAGATCCTGCTTGAACTCGGCGGCGCGACGCACGTAGTCGTAACGGTCCGCGACCGCGCGCGAGGCTTCCGTCCAGGTGTACGTGACCTCGAAACGCCGTTCGTTCGCGGCGATCACCGGTGGCAGCTGGGTCACCGGGTTCAGCAGCGCGCCCGCCGCGATGGCGACCTCGGCTCGCGCCAGCACCTCGTACGCGATCCCGCCTCCCGCCGAGCCGCCGACCACACCGACCGGACCGTCCGAGATGGACAGTTGCTTGCGCAGTTCTTCCACCGCTGCCGGGAATTCCGCGGCCGCCTGCTCCGTGACCGGCTCGACGACGTTGAGCACGTTGTCCTCGCTCGCGAGCCGGAAGAACTCCTCGAAGCCGCCTTCGAGCTGACGCCTGCCGAACATCGGCAGATCGAAGTGCACCTTCCACGCGTGCAGGTCCCGCATCGGCAGCGCGGACGCCATTTCCTCGGCGCTACCGGGCATCAAGTGCCAGGTGACGACCAGCGGCGCCGATCCTTCCGCCGGGCCCAGAGCCACGAACGGAACGCCTGCCGCCACGCCTTCGATGCGCTTTTCCATTGGAACTCCCCATTTTCGTGGGACTCCGGATATGCCGGAACCCCGTCTGAGACAAGCAAACCGCTCAGACGGGGTTCCGGTCCAACAGCCTTTCAGGCGCCGATGACAACCAGTGGTTGTGATCAGCCGACGCCCAGGTAGGCCTCCTTGATGCTGTTGTCGGCGAGCAGTTCCTTGCCGGTGCCGGACTTCGTGATCCGCCCGGTCTCCAGCACGTACGCGCGGTGCGCGCGCGAGAGCGCCTGCTGCGCGTTCTGCTCCACCAGCAGCACCGTGGTGCCCTGCTTGTTGATCTCCGTGATGATCCGGAAGATCTGCTGGATGAACTGCGGCGCGAGGCCCATCGACGGCTCGTCGAGCAGCAGCAGCTTCGGCTTGGCCATCAGCGCGCGGCCGATCGCCAGCATCTGCTGCTCACCGCCGGACATGGTGCCGCCGAACTGGTCCTTGCGCTCGGCCAAGCGCGGGAACAGCTCGAAGACACGGTCGAGGTCGGGCCCGAGGTTGTTCCTGTCCTTGCGGGCGTACGCCCCCATGTCCAGGTTCTCCATCACCGTCATGCCGGGGAAGATCCCGCGGCCTTCCGGCGCCTGAGAGATACCGCGCACCACCCGGAGGTCGGCACGCAGCTTGGTGATGTCCTCGCCCGCGAAGGTGATCTTGCCGTTCGACACCGGGCGGATGCCGGAGATGGCACGCATGGTCGTCGACTTGCCCGCACCGTTCGCGCCGATCAGCGTGACGATCTCGCCCTCGTTGACCGTGATCGTCAGCCCGGACACGGCCTGGATCCGTCCATAGTGGACGGAAACATCCTGTAACTCAAGCAACGTCATCGTCGGGCACTCCCAAATATGCGGCGATCACAGCGGGGTTCTCCCTGATCTCGGCCGGCACTCCTTCGGCGATCTTCTTGCCGAACTCCAAGACCACGATACGGTCCGTCACGCCCATGACGAGCTTCATGTCATGTTCGATCAGCAGGACGGTGTACCCGTCGTCGCGGATCGTGCGGATCAACCCCATGAGATCTTCCTTCTCAGCGGGGTTGAAGCCGGCGGCGGGCTCGTCGAGGCAGAGCAGCTTCGGCTCGGTCGCCAGCGCGCGGGCGATCTCCAGGCGGCGCTGGTAGCCGTAGGGAAGGTTCTTGGCCTTCTCCGCGGCGCGGTCGGCGATGCCGACGAACTCCAGCAGCGCCATCGCCCTGTCGACGGCTTCCTTCTCTTCCTTGTGGTGCTTCGGCAGGCGCAGCAGCGCGCCCAGCACACTCGTGCTGTGCCGCGCGTCCGCGCCGACCACCACGTTCTCCAGCGCGGTCATCTCCGCGAAGAGCCGGATGTTCTGGAACGTGCGCGCGATGCCGAGCTGGGTGATCTTGTGCCGCGCGGCCTTGCCGAGCGGCTTGTCCTCCAGCAGCACCCGGCCGGAAGTCGGCCGGTAGACACCGGTCATCGCGTTGAAGCAGGTCGTCTTGCCCGCGCCGTTCGGGCCGATCAGGCCGAGGATCTCGCCACGTTTGATCGAGAACGACACGTGGTCGAGCGCGACCAGGCCACCGAACTGGACGGTCAGCTCGTCCAGCTCCAGCAGGGTCTGGCCCATGCTGACGAACATCTCACGGTCGGGCGCGACGACCTCGGCGACTTCGGCGAAGTGCTCCGCGCGCTCTTCCGGGGACATCTGCTCGACTTCGGCCACCAGGCCGCCTTCGATCGGCGCGTCGGCGCCACCAGGCTGCGTCATATCGTGCCCTTCGCAGTCGGTTCCGGGGTGAGCGCACTGTCACCGCTGATCTGTTCACCCTTGCCGAGCAGGCGCTGATACGCCTGGCGGCCTCTCGCGAGCAGCCGCTGGCGAGCGCCGAGCAGACCCTGGGGCCGAAAGATCATCAGCACGATGAGCGCGATACCGAAGATCAGGTAGTTGTACTCCGCGATCTGCACGAACCGCAGCGGCATGTACGCCACCACGACCGCGCCGAGCAGCACGCCCACCTTGTTGCCCGCGCCGCCGAGCACGACGGCCGCGAGGAACAGCATCGACGTCACGACGTCGAAGGACTGGTTGTTCACGAAGCCCAGCTTGCCCGCGTACAGCGCGCCGGAGAGCCCGCCGATCGCGGCGCCGATGACGAACGCCCAGATCTTGAACTTGTAGGTGGCCACACCCATGATCTCGGCGGCGTCCTCGTCCTCGCGGATGGCCACCCAGGCGCGGCCGACACGGCTGCGCTCGAGGTTTCCGACGAAGAGGAGCACCACGATGATCAGGGTCACCGTGAGCACGTACCACCAGCTGGCGCTGGGCAGGAACGACTTGCCCGCCGCGTCCGTGGCGACCCGCTCGAAGCCGGACTGGCCACGCAGCGGCGTGACGTTGTCGGCGATCAGGCGGATCATCTCACCGAAACCGAGCGTCACGATGGCGAGATAGTCGCCGCGTAATCGCAGTGTCGGCGTGCCGAGGATGATGCCGAAGATCATGGTGATCACCATGGCCAGCGGCAGCGTCCACAGGTACGGCAGCTTGGTCAGCGTCGAGTTCGGGCTGGTGAACATCGCCGCGACGTAGGCGCCGACGGCGAAGAAGCCGACATAACCGAGGTCGAGCAGACCGGCCTGGCCGACCACGACGTTCAGGCCGACCGCCACCAGCGCGTAGCGGGCGACGTCGAACATGGCCGTCGGGAAGTCCGTGCCGGTCGTCGCGATCAGCGGCGGGTTCAGCCACGGCAACACGTAGATCAGGAGGACGACCGGGATCAGGAACGCCCACTGAGCGGGACGGCTCAGGTTGTTCCAGCGCTCGCGAATCGACAGCTTCGCGGGAATCGTTTGAGTACTCACACCCGCGCCTTTCCTAAGGACTCACCGAGAATACCGGTCGGCCGCAGCATGAGGACCAGGATGAGCACGACGAACGCGACGACATCCTTCCACTCGCCGCCGAACAGCGTCTGGCCGTAGTTCTCGATCACGCCGAGCAGCAGGCCACCGAGCAGCGCGCCGCGCAGGTTGCCGATACCGCCGAGCACCGCGGCGGCGAAGGCCTTGATGCCGAGCAGGAAGCCACCGTTGTAGATCGCGCCCTGCGGGATCTTCATCATGTAGAACAAGGCCGCCGCGCCGGCGAGCAGGCCGCCGACGACGAAGGTCACCACGATGACGCGTTCCTTGTTGACACCCATCAGCGTGGCCGTGTCCGGGTCCTGAGCCACCGCGCGGATACCGCGGCCGACCTTGGTCTTGTTGACGAAGTAGTCGGCGAGCAGCCACAGCAGGATCGACGCCGCGACGATGATGATGTCGAGGTTCGTCACGGTCGCCCCGAAGATCTCGAACAGCGGCTCCGGCTTCAGCAGGCGGATCTGGCGCTGCGCGTTGAGGCCGAAGATCAGCTTCAGGATCTGCTGGATGGCGAACGAGGCGCCGATCGCGGTGATCAGGAAGACCAGCTTCGGCGCGTTGCGGTTACGCAGCGGCCGGTAGGCGACCCGTTCGAGGGTCACCGCGGTCGCGCCGGAGAACACCACCGCGACTATCAGCGCGAGTGCCAGGTAGAGGATCAGCTCGGCGACACCGAGTTCCGGGTTCGTACCCGGCCGGAAGCCCAGCACGTAGAAAGTCAGCCAAGTCGCGAAGGTTCCGACGATGAACACTTCGGAGTGGGCGAAGTTGATGAGTTTGAGGACACCGTAGACGAGGGTGTAGCCAAGGGCGATCAGCGCGTAGATGCCGCCCTGTGTAAGCCCTCCGACGGTGTTGTTCCAGAACTGCTGGAAGAACGCGTCCACGTTGAAGTGGATCCATTGTTCGCCAGCGGTGTGGAACGGAGTCAGCGTGGGGTGCACGGTTTCTCGTTCTCCAGGTACGGCTCAGGCATGCACACAGAGGCGGTCGGCCCCCGTGTGCATGCCCGAGTCACCCGCGGAAGCGGGCAGGTTACTAGTTGATCTGACCGTTGTTGACGATCTTGCCGTTCTCGACCTTGTAGCTCCACACCGGAGTTTCGGAGAGCTCGCCCTTGTCGTTCCACTTGAACTTCTTGGTCAGGCCCTGACCGTCGTAGTTCTTCACGAAGTCGAGCAGGCCCGCGCGGTCCTTGATGCCCTTGTCGATGCCCTTGAGCAGGATGGTCGCGACGTCGTAGCCCTCAGGCGAGTAGGTGCCCGGCGCGCGGCCCTCGGTCGCGTTGTAAGCGGCGGTGAAGTCCTTGAAGTTGTCCTCAGGGACACAGGGGCAGGTGAAGTACGCCTTGGCGGCGGCGGCACCGGCGCCCTTGACGAACTCATCGTCCTTCACACCGTCGGGACCGACGAACTTGGCGGTGACACCCTTGTCGTCCAGCTGCTGAGCCAGCGGCGAGGCCTCGGGGTAGTAACCACCGTAGAAGATGGCGTCCGGCTTCTCGGTGACCATCTTGTTGACGACGGCGGAGAAGTCGGTCTGCGCCGTCTTAACCTTGTCGGAGCAGGTGGCCTTTTCCTTGAGCGCGTCACGGACCTGCTGCGCGAGGCCGCTGCCGTACTCGGAGTCGTCCTCGATGACACAGACCTTGTTGGCCTTGAGCGTCCCGGTGAGGAACTTGGCGGCGGCGGGACCCTGCACGCCGTCGTTGCCCATGCCGCGGAAGAAGGTCTTCCAGCCGTTCTCGGTCAGGTGCACGTTCGTGGCCGACGGGGTGATGTGCACCAGGCCCGCCTGCTCGAACAGGTTGCCGGTGGCCTTCGACTCGCCGGAGAACGGCAGGCCGACGACGCCGATGATGCTGGCCTCGGAGATCACCTGGGTGACGACACCGGGCGCCTTGTCAGGCTTGCCCTCGGTGTCGAACTGCTTGAAAGCGACCTGGCAGCCAGGGTTCGCCTTGTTGTGCTGCTTGATGGCGAGGTCGACACCGTAGAGGATGTTCTGCCCCAGCGCGGCGCTGCCACCGTTGATGGTGCCGGCGTAGGCGAGGGTGACACCCGAGCAGACGGCCTTGCCGTCGCCCGCGGGGTTCGCGGCATCCGCTGCCTGCTTGGGGGCCTCGGCGGCGGACGTCTGGTTCGCGTTGCCCGAACTTCCCGTGTCACGCGCCGAACAGGCGGACAAGGCAAGCGATGCGGCCGCCGCCAGCACGATGATCCTCGTGAGTCGTGCTCTTGACACTCGTTCCTCCAAATACAGACTGGCCGCTGTCGCAGCGGCAGTCCCAGCTCGGGACCCGACTGGGCGCTGAACGTAGCCGCCCGGCGGTGGGTTGCACAGAGTTACCCAGGGTCTTGTATCCACATCGTGACGGTCGTCATGAGTAAGTACGGATACTTAACACCCTATTGTCGGGTTGCAACAATAGGGTGATAACGATGGGTAACTATGCCCGAGTGGGCAGTCGTCAGGGCCGAACGATCAGCCGATGCTCTCCACGACCGCTTCCGCGACCGCCTTCATGGTCGTCCGCCGGTCCATGGCCGTCCGCTGGATCCAGCGGAACGCCTCGGGTTCACTCAGACCTTGCCCGGTCATGAGCAGTCCCTTGGCCCGGTCGATGACCTTCCGAGTCTCCAGCCGATCGGTCAAACCGGCCACCTCGGACTCGAGAGCCTGAAGTTCAGCAAATCGGGAAACGGCCAACTCGATAGCGGGAACAAGGTCACGCTTCGCAAACGGCTTGACAAGATAGGCCATGGTCCCCGCGTCCCGCGCACGCTCCACCAGATCACGCTGGCTGAACGCGGTCAGGATGACAACGGGAGCGACCCGATCCCCGGTGATCTTGGCCGCGGCCTCGATCCCGTCGAGCTTCGGCATCTTCACGTCGAGGATCACCAGATCGGGCTTGAGCTCGGTGGCCAGCTTGATGGCCTGCTCCCCGTCGCCGGCCTCCCCGACCACCTGGTAACCCTCCTCGCGGAGCATCTCCACGAGATCGAGCCTGATGAGCGCTTCGTCCTCCGCGACGAGCACCCGACGTTGCGGCACGGTGGCAACACCGTTGGCCTCGGCAGCCTGGTCGGTCACCGGGGTCCTCCTGAGGGCTCGAGGGGATGTGACACGCGGTTTCCCGCGAACCAAAAGCCTACCGGGAACGATCCAGTCAGCCAGATGGCGTTCACCACGTGAGTGACGCCGCCCACCTGGGGTTGACCGGTAACCCGCTTGCGGAGGGTCACGGGCTGTCCCGTAGAGTTCCCACATCGCGCCCCCGTAGCCCAATCGGCAGAGGCAACGGTCTCAAAAACCGTCCAGTGTGCGTTCGAGTCGCACCGGGGGCACATACAGCATCTACACAAGCACCGTCTGCTCTCGGAGCAGGCACTTCTTGTGTAGTTGTCATGAACTCGGTAATCCTCTCCGCCGCGTCGGCGATTTCAGGCAGATGGTCGGCGGGCAACCGGATCGCGATGGTCACGTGGTCGCCGTCGCCATGCAGCCTGACTTCGAGCTGAGTGATCTCGATCAGTGTACGGAGCAGCGGTTCAGGCGCACTGGCCAAGTTGAGCTTCAGGTAGGGCAGAGCATCCAAGAGCGCGGTGTCGTCGGGGCTCGGTCGGCCCGGTTCCGATTCGTCAGCCGCGTCAAGTTCAGCGATCGCCCTGGCGGCGGCCAACTTGTCGACTTCCAGCTCGTTGTAGCTGCCGCGGAGCGCTCTGGTGAACGGATCGGCGGGATCGCCGTCGGCGGCTTGACGGAGCAGTGAGTCCTGCCGGCGGGTGATGTCAGCCAATGTCCGCTGGAGCCGTTCCCGCTCCGTCTGGCGTTCACGACTGGCACGGTCATCGATCCCAGCGATATCAGCCGCCAGGATCGCATGACGGTCGGTGCCGAACACACGCTCGGCGAAGAACCGCCCCACCGCGTCCAGGATGGCGTCCTCACGGAGGAAGGTCGCCTTCGGGTGCTCCGCGAACTTGTCCTCGCGTCCGCGGTTGTTGTTGCGCGGCCAGCAGATGTAGTACGGCGCGTCGTGTCGGTAGTTGCCGAACATCCGGCGGCCGCAGGTGCAGAACATCACGCCCCTCAGGACGTAGGTGCGTTGAGTTCCTGGGCGCGCATTTGGCGCGTTGCCGTCTCGAGAGCCGCGCTTGGCTTTGCTGCGCGCGTTCAGCTCGTCGTACATCGTCTTGGGGATCAGCGGCTCGTGTGCGGGTTCGAGCGACCACACCCACTTGATCGGGTCGTTGACCTTCCCGTTGCGAGAGCGGCGCGCGCGTCGGTTGAACACCTGGTAGCCGGTGTATTTGGGGTTTCGAAGGATCTCGTAGACGCTGGTTTTGCCCCAGGCACCTCGCGCTCGCACCTTTCCCGGCGGCTCAGGAGGCGGGTACTTCGCCGGGTCCGCGTTAAGGCGTTCGGCGATGGTGTCGTAGCCGAGTCCTTCGTGAAAACGCCATAACGCGATCTGAGTGACCGTCTCGGCGCGGACTCCGTCCGGTTCGAGTCGGGTCTTGGTGAGCCCTTTGGCGGCTTTGGACGGGTTCGGATGCCTGTACGACTTCGCCTTATAGCCGTAGCACGGCTTTCCGATGTTCCATCCTTCGCGCACGTGCGTGCACAGCCCGCCCCAAGACTGCTCGAGCGTGTTGAGAACCTCGTACTCGGCGACCGACTGATTGATCCGTCGTTGCAATATTCGCTGCGCCCGGCTTCCCGAAAGCGTGATCGGTTCATTCGACGCAAACAGCGGCACCTCGCACTGTTCCAGCGCGCGCTCGATCGACAAGCCTTCGAACGCTCGGCGCGCGACGCGGGCGATGCCCTCGCAGATCACCACGTCGAACCGGCGCCCAGGACGGGTTGCTTCGTCGAGCAGGTCGGCGACTCCGCCGTCCCTGGCGATCGGGATGTCGAAGCGCTCGTAGTTGCTGCCCCTCCCCCGTGCGTCAAGCTCCATGCGCCCGGACTCGACATCGTAGAAGTGGGCGACGATCACCCAAGCCTCGGGTATGGCCGCCTTACAGTTCCCGAGCTGCCGCATGAGGGACTGCCGCGGATCTTGTTGGTCCTCTGTGGAGGTACGCCCCAGGAACGCGACGCGCACCTCGTCGCGCAGCACTGCCGTGGACATGCCCAGCGGCGAAACGGCGTAGTCGGAAAGACCGGACGGCCCGGAAATCGGGACTGATCTGGTAACGCCTGGCAATGTCGCCGGGCGAGCGAAATCCTCATCGGAGGCTGTCATGCTGGTTTGTCGTCCTCTGCAGCTTGCGCGGCCCAGCGGAGAAGATCAACGATCACAGCTGCGAGTCGACCTCGGAGCCGCTCGGCTTCCGCACCATGGACGTGAGTAACACAACCAGAATACGTGCGGCTGCGCCCACGATTACATTTTTGAGCGTACCACCAGGTCGGCGCGTCAGAATCGGTCTGCAAGTCAGCCGCAGTCTCATCCAACTCAGCACGAGAAGCCGAAACGGCTGCATCTTTCCGAGCGCGTGGATTCCCTGAAACTGACACGTGATTCATCGGCTCCTCCGCGCTCGCAATCTCACGCGAAAGCGGGAGGAGCAAGCACTTGTCATCGACAGCAACGATCTCCATCAACCACAACGAGACCTGGCCCTGAAACGACGAGACTCGTCCGTCTCGCGAAATCTCGTCGTTCTCGTGCCAGTCTCGACGGAGTCTCGCTGGGGCGAGACCGACGGAGCACAGCTCAATACGAGCTCGCCTAAGACATGCTCCCCTGCGCCGGAGTTTGATTCACTCAGAGCACAACAGACCGGTCGCGGACGCCACCATCGTGACGCCTCAGAGATTCTGACTACATATTCACCACAAGCAGGGCGAATGCCAGCGTTAGATCTGTGGGATATAGGCACGCCAACTTCCGCGCCGCTCCGTACCGCTGACCCGGTTCGGACAGCATCTACACGAAGCCAAACCACCGGTGAGCTGCAAGTTTCCGCGACCGTCGAGATCAAGCGACGCCGCCGCGCCCCCGGCGGTGGCACCCGATGACTACATCAGCAGCCTCGCGCCAGGGGGATCGCTCGCTCTGGGTCCAATGTGCGTGCACCGCACTAGTCGCTCTTGGAGCGGCCTATGCCTCCTATCGCCACGGACGCGAGTTCGCCTTGCGGTTCGGCGCCGACGAATCGACCGCGGCGATCTGGCCGCTGATCGTCGACGGCCTCCTCACCACGGCCACCGTCGAACTCTGGAAGTCGGCCCGAGGCTCCGGCCACTGGAAGGCATGGCTCGCGTTTGCATTCGGGATCGCGCTCTCGCTTTGCGCCAACATCAACGCGGCACCGGTCCTGAACGCACCGGCTATCGCCGTAGCAGCTTGCCCACCGCTTGCCCTCCTGCTGGCTGTCGAACTGCTCAACCGCGCACTCAAACGGAGTCGCAGTGCTGGCCTGAAAGAGACTGCACCGGAATCCAACGCAGCCAGCTTCGACTCCGATCGGGCCGGCACCGGGCACCTCTCGCTAGTTGCAAACCCGCCCGAGCCCGCGGACGTGGACGTGGAACTCACTGCCGAACAGCGCATGTGGGCCCACTACACCGCCGAGCAGTCGAAAGGCCGAACGCCAACCGGCGCCGAACTCGACCGCATCGCTGGCACGAACAACTACGGTCGTCGCATACTTCGCCGATGGCGAGAAACCGGCCAACCTCCCATCCCGTTTCCACACGAGAATCAAAGTGATACAAAAACACCGTCTCCGTTGCTAGAGTCGCTGGTCAAGTAGTGTCGTCCCCGCGCGAGCGGGGCTGGTCCCCCCTCCGGCGCGGTCTACCAGTGCGACGACTGGTCGTCCCCGCGCGAGCGGGGCTGGTCCCGGCTGATGACGCGGGCGGTACTTGTCGAACAGGTCGTCCCCGCGTGAGCGGGGCTGGTCCCACGTGCACGCGCAGCTCGGCCAGCAGGTCCAGCTCGTCCCCGCGCGAGTGGGCTGGTCCCGCGAACGCCGCTGGCGCCTCGCTTCCCCGATCAGTCGTCCCCGCTCGAGCGGGGCAGGTCCCTCGACTTGGCCGGGGCGATGGACCTGACGGAAGTTGTCCGCGCGCGAGCGGGCCTGCTCCCGGCGCCTTATCACGGCACCACGTTCCTGAGTATCCGCACACATCCCGGGAAGGCGATTCACACAGGAGACCAGGTCGGTACCCAGCACGATCCGGCGGACGCGGAGGAGCAAGACACCTTCACCCACGCTTCTATTGGAGCGTTCCTAACGATGCTCGGTATCGCGGATCCAGCAGCTTGTGCACCAGCGCGCTGGTCTCCTCGTCGAGATCTATATCCAGCGCCGCCGCGAGATTGGCGATTTTGTCCGCGGTTTCCTTTACTGCGGTGAGGTTGCCGGCTCGGTACTCCACACGAAGCAGGTCGCGATACAGGATTTCGCTGGCGGGGTCCGCTTGAAGCCCGTGGGCGAGGGCTTTCCTTGCTGCTGCGAGGCTCCCGGTCCTCTGGGATGTGTCGGCGATGGCGTGGGCGACGTCGACGATCGCGTCGATCATCTCGCGTTGGATCCAAGAGCTCCACACGTATCTACCGTGGGGGATGCCGCTGAATGGCATTCCGGTGACCAAGCTAAGAGCCTGCTTGAGGTAGGACAGCCCGTCTGCAGGCGCATAGCCGAGTCCCTTCTGAACCAGACTCTGGAAGCGATGCCAGTCGCAGCGCACTGAATGAGAAAGCCGGTAGCCGCCACGTTTGACGTCGACGTTGGGTAGGTAAAGCTCGCCGGCGTGGTCGCGGCCGAGCCAGGTGCGCAGCCGTGAGATGTAGCCCTGGCGGGTTGAGGCGGACCACGGTTGGGTACCGGTGCCCATCTGGCGGGAGATTTCGTCGGCGGTGACGCCGGAGTGCAGGGCAAGGAACGCGGCGAGTTCGGTGAGCCTGTTGATCTTCTTTGCTTCGACCTGGTCCGGGTCGACGTTGGCCAAGGTGACCGGGCCGAGAACCCGGACTTCAGGAACGTCGGAGGGCACCGACTTGAGCTGGCTGTCCTCGGGCTGGACATCGATTTCATCGGGATCAAGCGGAACCGGAAGAGTGTCGGGCTCAGGCGGGATGCTGCGATAGTCCTCGGCCGGCACGTTGATGGCGTTGTCCGCGGAGGCGAGCGCGGCGACGAGTTCGCGGTCCTGCGCTGGGCTCAGCCGTTGCAGGTCGACCTCGAGCCCGAGCGGCTCGATCCGCGTGCGCTTCGTGCCGAGGTCGAAGTGCCAGGCGCCGGGCAGTTCGTCTGCAACTTCGGCGGCGGTGATGACCGCGGCCAAGCTCGACGTGGGGCGGTCGAAGGAGACGAGGTTGTAGAGCCGGTCTTGCTGGCAGCGGTTGAAGGGCGCGGCGGAGAGGATGATCTCCGGGCTCCAGGTGTCTTCGGCGAGGCCGAGTCCGCGAGCCTGGTCGATCGAACAGGTATCCGCAGCCTGAAGGCCTTCGCGGACGTCCCGTGCACGGCGTTCGAAGGTGTCGAGGGCGTCGTCGATGGTGGCGGCGTAGCGGAGGCGGCCTGGGTTGTGGGCGGCGGTGGTTTGGCCGAAGCCGACGAGGGTGGCGACGAGGTGGTCGGCCCAGCTGGAAGCGGCGAGGTCCCAGGCCATGGCCAGCAGGACGGCTTCGATGTCGTCGGGGTTACCGGTCAGCGTGATGGCTCCGACTTGTTCGAGGTTGAGCAGGATGAGATTGTGGTGCTGATCGTGGCCTAGCGAGATGAGCGCTGGGTAAGGAGCTGCGACGGTGCGCAGCAGATCTGGTTCCACCGCTTCGGCTGCGGGATCGACCGTCCACGCGCCAGGTTCTTCTCGGAGTGCGACGAGCGGCGACGGGGGCTTGCCGGGTTCTTGAGGATGCAGAACCACGCCGCCAGCGCCGACGGTCACGGCCAGAATCGCGGGGAGCGCCTGGCCTGCTTGGTGAACGTGATGAGCGAGCGAGCGCAAGGTGGCGTCGAGGTCGTCGACTGTGGCCGGTTGCTCGGCCACGCGAAGAGCGGTTTCGAAGTCACCGGGGAGGTCCGTGTGGATCCGGTGTCCTGGACGGCGGCGGCGCTGGGCGCGCATGCGGCGGGTACCGAGGGTTGCGAGAAGGCCTGCGGCGAGCAGCCCCCCGATGCTGAACCCGATCAACGACATCGGGCTGCTGTCATCGACTTCGGCGGCTGGAGCGCGGTGTGTCGTCGGCGCGGGAGGAACGGGGGTGGTTGACCGGCCGGGTGATGGTGGGATCGGGTTGGACTCGGATGGTGATTCTGGTTTCGTCGGCTGGCCCTGCATGACGGGCGTTGATGCGGCGCAGCTCGGAATCAGCGGTGGAGTGCCACCGGCGATCGGGTCTGCGTTTGTCCGCGAGGCTGACTGGGATGTCGAGCTGCCCGCTGGGCGCGGGCCAGTGCTGGGAAGCCGCAGGACGGTTCCCGGGTAGATGTGGTTCGGAGTGGTGAGCGATGCTCCGCCGGGCTGTTGGCGGCCCTTGTTCAGCTCGAAGATCTCCCGATACCGGCGAGCGTCGCCGAGATGGTCACGGGCGATCTTCGACAACGTGTCGCCTTTACGGACACGGACCTCATCACACGCCTCGTTCTCAGGCAGGAGCAGTGTCCAGCCCGGTTTGATCAGTCCGACATCACGAAGCGCGGCGCCGTCGGGTTGGCGACGGTCTTTGTTGAGGTCGAAAATCTCGCGGTAGCGGTTTTCGTCTCCGAGTTGGTCGGCGGCGATGCTCATCAAGGACTCCCCCGGCGCCACCGTGTGCGTTGACGGCTGTGGCTCCTTCGAGGTCGCTGGTTCCGCAGGCGCCGATCCGGTGGGTGACGCGGTCGTGGGTGGCGTCGTGCTGAGCAGGTGGCTGGCTGACGTGTGCGGGATGGTTTCGGCGGTGGCTGTGGCGGTGCTGGCAAGCAACGTCAGCAGGAGTCCGGCGACGAGTTTCTGGGCCCAGCCGAAGCCACGAAGCCGCGGGACAGAGACACCGCGCAGGGCGGCGACCGCTTCGAGGAGGACCGCGACGACGAGTTGCAGCCAGGCGATTAGGCCGATGAGGACCAGCAGGCCAAGGAACACCTGCCCGCTGTCGCGTTCGGTGAACCAGCCCAGTAGCTCCGGTCCGATCGGGAGGTGGTCAGGCAGGAATGTGGAGCGCAGTGTCCACAACAGAGCGGGAGGCACCACGATCAAGGCGATCAGCGCGAGTAACGCGGTGACCGTCCGGGCGAGTTTGGCGGCTGGTCGCATGGTTTTACCCGGCCGAGATGAGGTTGGCGGTCCCGTGGCCGTGGACGGTGATCTCCGCGATGCCGATCATGCCCAGGAAGACGGTGGGTTTGGTGATCGTTGTCTCGACCTCGATGCGGGTCCCCTGCACGGACACGATGCCGGTCGCGCCGGTCGCATTGATGTAGGCGCGGGCTTCGGCGGTGGCGAGTTCGGGGTTGACGTCGGCGTCCCGGCCGGTGGCCAGGGATTGGGCTCGGAGGGCTTGGCCGGCCGCGCGGGCGGCTTCCTCGGCGATCGCGGTGGCTTGTGAGTGTGCCTGGGCTTTGCGGCTGCCGTCGACCGCACCGCCTATCGCGATGGCCAATGCGACGCTGAGGCCGATCAGCCAGACCGACGCCGACCCGCGGTCGCCGCGCAGGTCTCGCAATGAGCGCGCGGGTGTCATTGGCGGGCTCCGTGACGGTCGATCGGTGAGCGGAATTCCGCTCGAGTCGTTCGGGATCCGCTCATTCCTGGGATGAGCAGGTCGTTGTAGCCGACTTCGCAGGTGACGGTGGCGATGACGAACCCGGTCTCGCCGAGCGGCTTGGCGAAGTCGTGAGCATCGACATCGATCTGCAAACCTGAGCAGGACAGGTGCTGCTGGGCGAGAACATCCGTCGCGCGTTGCCGTGCGGCTGCGGCAGCGGTTTCTCCGTCGTGAGCCAGCGATGCGGATCGGGCAGCTGAACGAGCGGCCTCGGCGATGGCGGATTCGGCGGTCTGGATTCGCATGGCCACGATCGCGAGTCCGAAGAGGACGATGAGCGCGGCGGCGCCGATGGCGACCTCGACGTTCATGTCGCCGCGGTCGCTACGGCGGAGGTCGTGAAGCCGGGTGGTCATGACGTGAGCTGTTCGATCGGCGCGGACGCGGTCTGGCTGACCGGGAACCGCAGGAACGGCACGAAGGACGCGGCGTCCGCGCTGACGGTCACGGTGACGTTCTGGCCGTCACTGGATGCGCGGGCGGCGACGTTGGTGAGCCAGCCGAGCGTCACGCTGCTGGTGTAGTCGCGGGCCCGGGTTTCCGCGGCCGCGGTGTCGACCGGCGGCAGTCTCGCCGCGTTGACGCCGTCGCGGGCTGCTTCCAGTGCGACGTTGCTGCCGAGGAACACCGCGACAACCTGCAGCACGGCCCAGGTGAAGAACAGCAACGCGCTGAAGACGTAGACCGCGGTGAGGTTCTCGTCGCCGCGTTCACCGTGCAGCGCGGCGAGGCGGTTCATTGGCCGCCGATCAACGGTAGTTTGCCGTTGACGAACGCCGTGACCGCGGCGGCGACCAGGGTAGCGACGGTGACGCCGAGGACGGCGTAGAACACCTTGGTGATGTTCTCGTCGCCGCGTTCGCTCTCACGCGCGAACTGGGAGCGGCGCTCGTGAAGGAGCTCCCCTAGTGCCAGCATGGCGAGGTAGAGCCTCGTGATGAGCATGATCTTCTCCTTATCCTCCGAGCAGGGTGTAGATGCCGGGGAAGGCCAGGAAGCCGATGAAGGCCAGGCCCATGACGGCGACCGGCATGTCCATGCGGTCGGATCGGATCGACGACCCGGCCTTCTGTGCGGCGAGTTGTTGCTGGGCAAGGGAGGACGCCTTGGCGCGCAGCGTGTCCACGATGCTTGCCCCGCCTTGCCCGGCGTTGGTGATGATGTGGCCAAGGTCTTTGAGCTCGCGTACGCCCATGGATTCCGCGAGGCGTTGCAGACCTTCCCACGGCATCTCGCCGCGCAACGCGGCCTCATCGATGGCGATCTGGATGCGCCGGAATCCCCAACCCGATCCGAGCAGGGCTGGGTAACGCATCGCCTCAGCGGGGCCGCGGTCGCCAAGCCGCCCCAGCGCGACGAGCTGGCAGTACGAGGCGAGTGCGCCTTTGAACGCCGCGCGCGCCCGCGTCACCTTCCCTTTGAGCAGCATTGGCGGCACCGTCCAGCCGATGAAAGCGGCGCCGAGCGACGCCATGCCGGTGAGGAACAAGGGCGGCGCGACGTCGGCGAGCTCCAGGATCCAAGCCAGCAGCGGCATCCACAGCGCACCACCCAGGGCGAACCCGATGCGCTGCAGGACGAAAGATTCTCGACGCAGGCCGACCAGATCAAGGTCGGTGTCAGGCACGGTGAGCCGAAGTCGACCCGCCAGCTGCATGACCGGGTTCGCCAGGCCGCCGGCGGTGACGGGTAGCAGGTCGCGGTCGCGCAAGACGTCGCTCAGGCGAGGCCGGAACGGGACGAACGCGGCCACCACCAGCGTGAGCCCGGCCGCGGTGCCGATGGCCAGCAGAATCAGCAGCGCGAGCGGGGTCACAGCTTTCTCCCTGGGCTCGAAATCAGGAAGCGCGGCACGCGAGGTTCGATCCCGAGCTGGCGCAGCCAGACCGCGGAAGCGCCGACCATGCCGAGGATGACGGCGAGGACGAGCTGGCCGACGGCGGTGTTGTACGCCGAGATGTAGGTGGTGCTGCCGAACACGGCGAAGCCGGCGAACATGGCGGCCCACATGCCGAGCAGGATCCGCGCGGTCGAGCGGCGACGAGCGCGTTCGGCTTCGGTGGCGCGGCGCGCGGTGACTTCCTCGGCGACCTGCGTCGCGAGGGTTTTCAAGAGTTCCGCGACGCCGGATCCTTGCTGATAGGCCACGCAGAGTCCGGCTGCCGCGGCGTCGCCGATCTGGTCGTCGATCTCATCGGCGAAGGCCAGGAGCGCGGCTTGGATGTCCCAGGTCCGCAGCCGTTGTGCCAAGGTGGTCACCGCGGTGGCGATCTTCGGCGGCACATCGTGTGCAGAGCCCGCGATGGCGCTGACCAGGCCGATGTTGCCGGGTCCCATAACGTCGGCGAGGTGACGCAGCCAGTCCTCGAGGGCTTCGAGGCGTTCGATGCGCTCGGCGGCGATGGTGCCTGCGGCGAACAACCACGGGAGGAAGACGACGAGCGCGGTGACGGCGATGCCCGCGACCGGCCAGCCTGTCACCAACCACACGACCGCGCCGGCCGCGGCGGCAAGTGGCCAGCGAAGGCGAACATCTCGTCGGGATCGGCGGCGCCACCAACTCGAGACCGGCCTCCTCCGGAACGCGGCCGCGTCTCGGCCGTAGAAGCCAGCGGCAGCCAGCGTGAGGCCTCCGCCGAAGCCGGCGCCGAGCACGGCGAGAACGAGTTCAGGCATCACGGGCTCCCGGTTGCTCGGGCGTCCAGTCGCCGTCGCCTCCGCGGGTCAGCCAGTTCCGGTCGAATCCGGCGCGTTCGTAGTCGGCGATGTCGGTCGGCAGGTTGCCGGTGGGGACGGACCTGCGGCCGTCGGGCGGAGACTGGAAGAGGTAGGTACGGGCCGGTCGACCGTATTCGCCGGCTTCGATGGAGATGACTTCCGAGACGTAGCGGTCGAGCTGGTCGGAAGTTCGCACGAGGTCCAGGTGCACGATCAAGTCGATCGTGTGCGCGACGGTGTCGAAGGCCAGCTCCGGCGTCCAGGCAGTGTTGCCTTCCAGGCACAGCCGGGCCATCCGGTTGATGGCGTCGCCGGCACCGCGAGCGTGCAAGGTGGACAACGAGCCAGCGCCGCCGGTGGACAGGGCGTCGAGCATCGGGATGATCTCCCGGCCGCGCACCTCGCCGACGATGATCCGCGAGGTGTGCATGCGCAGGGAGTGCCACACCAGGCGCGGCAGGTCGATGCCGCCGACCGGTCGTCCATTCTCCATGCGCTCGGAGTTGCCTTCGCGCTGCTCGAACGGCACGACTGCGGGGAAGCGATCACGGTAGCGATGCAAGCCGAGCTCGAACTCGGTCTCCACGGTAGCGAATCGCTCGTCAGCCGGGATCTCCCAGCACAGCGCTCGGAGCAGGGTCGTCTTGCCCGCCTTCTGCCGACCGCAGATCACGACGTTCTTCTCAGCGCGGATCGCCGCCCGCAGCAGCGCAAGCTGCGCAGTGGACAGCACGCCTTTGTCGCGGAGGACCTCGAGGCTGGCGGCGGGCAGGCGGTGGCGACGGATGGAGACGTGCGGGCGGTCGGTCACGTCGATCGCCGCGGCCAGACGTTCCCCGCCGGGCAGCTCCATGTTCAGCAGCGGATGGGCGCCGTTGAACGAACGCTCAGTCCGGCTGTGCCGCGTGGCCAGCCGCTGCAACCACCGCACCAGCGCTTCATCGGTCGGGGCGACGCGCGGACCGCGCATTACACGTCCGTCGCCATAGGAGAGCCATGCTGGCTCGTTGCCGATGATGTCGATGTTCTCGACTTCGTCGTCGGCGAGCAAAGGCTCCAGCCGTCCGAGGCCGAACATCTCGGCCATCACGCCTTCCTTGACGGCCCACTCCTGCTCCGGACCAGGGAACGGCCGACCTTGCACCACCCAGCCTTCGATGACCTCGGACATGACGGCGTCGATGAGCTTGCCCGCGACGGCGCGCTCCACCCCGTCGGCGACAGGACCGTCGCGGCGGGTCAGCTCGTCCTGTACTCGGAGCGCGAGCTTCTGCTGCACTCGATCGACAAGTTCGTCGGAGTCGTTGCGCTCGATCAGTTCAGACGACACGGGCACCTCCCTGCACGACGGGCGGCCGGGGAATCGGCGCCAGCTGATGCGCGGGAACCGGCTCCCGATGCGGACGTACCCGGCCCGCCCGCGCGGCCGTTTCGACACGGACCGTGCGCTGGATGCGGCGAGCCCGAGCCAGCGCGCGGCGGCCGACTTCGC
Source organism: Amycolatopsis sp. NPDC059657 (assembly GCF_042734395.1). NCBI lineage: Bacteria > Bacillati > Actinomycetota > Actinomycetes > Pseudonocardiales > Pseudonocardiaceae > Amycolatopsis > Amycolatopsis sp. NPDC059657. The sequence goes on from NZ_JBHWEB010000011.1 coordinate 22,953, forward strand.
CTGCAAGCTCACGAGCTCGTGCGAGGAGCGGCGACGCCTCGAACTTGCTGCTGGGATTGAAAATTTCGGTGAACGCTGCGGCCGTCGCCGGGTGCCACGACAGCTCGCTAAGCACCGGCACCGCGACTTGGCTCCGAACCTCCGATAGCGGGAAACCGTGCGCCGTGCCGACCATGACGATCACCAGCCCGTCGTCAGCGACTCCGACAAGGCCTAGCTCTTCGCGCACGATGTCCATGGAGGACACGACCGCGCGCAGAGAATGGCGGTCATTGCGCACCAGCAGCACGGTCAAATCCGACGTCGCGAGCACGGCGTGCGGTGTTCCTCGAGAGCGGAGCCTGCCGCAGTCCGCGAGCACGTCCATCGGATCCAGTTCTCGGAACACCGGCGCCAGCCGCTGCCATTGCAAACTCTCCGCTTCGCGGCGTGAATGCGCGCCAGGCAACAGGAAATGTGTGCCGGTGCCGTCCGGCAGGGTGATCGCTTGGCGCCACACCGCCTGCCGCATCGGCGCCGTCCTGGCGGCGAGCATCGCTTCGAACATCCCGCGCCGCCCCAACGCGCCGTTCGGATCGAACACCGCCAGGCCCCTCCCGCCCGCAGGGTCGCACTCGGCGACCATCGCGTGCCGCGGCCAGGTCCACGACAGTGCGAGCGCGGCCGTCGAGACACCTGGACTACCGCACAGCGAGGCGAGCGAGATCAACATGACTCGTCAGCTCCCCAGCAGCAGGACGATCGCGACGCCGCCGGTCGAGGCCTTCGTGGCCACCTGCGGCCCAGAACGCTCTGGCACCACCACGTCGACCACTCGGATCCCCGATTGGTCCCGCTCCCCCACCCGCGTGACCGTTCCACGCACCGGTTCCCACGGCTCCGCGCCCACACCGGCCTGGCTCGACGGGACAAGAAGAACCGCCTGCCGAGGCTCCAATGGCGTCGCCGGAAGCTGAGACGATTTGACCGCGACCCCGACCAGTTGTTGGCCCGGACCTGGGGGCAAGGCGTCCTTGACCACCTGCTCAGTGATGACCGCGCCAGGCAGGAGGTCCGTGGTGGCTCGCTTTCCGACGAGCCTGGATCGCTGGTCCCACCGCACTGGCAACAGCCCCGGATCAGGTCGGACCTGCACCTCACGCAGTGCGTTTTCGGTGATCGTCTGCCCATAGCGGACGGTGTTGGCGACACCGACCACGGACACGAGGAGGTCCTTGTTCTGGTAGACGAACACCGCCCCCGCGGCGCAGAGCGCGGCCAGCAAGAGGCCGATCAGGATCAGCATCTTCGACGGGCGTCGGCGGAGCGGCCGAGGCGAAGGCGGCGCCAGAAGCTGCGCGTCAGCGGACGAGACTCCAGCTTCCGGCGCCTTCGTGGTGGTCAGCATGGTCAGCCTCCCTGGATGTTCAGGGTGCGGATCTCCCGCACCGGCAATTGGGCGTTCGAGGTGAGCGCCATCGTTTGGAAGTCGGATTGCCCGCCCCCGGACCAGCTGATCTCCCAGTGGCTGGTCGCGGCGATGCCGAACGCGCCGGCGGCTGCTTTCTTGAGGTAGATGTGGCCGCAGGTCGGTGACGGCTGGCCGGCGCGGTCTTCGATGAATGGCGTGCCCGGCCCGCACGTCACTGCCGAGCCGTCGCCCATCGACCAGGTGATCCGCGCCAGCTTGGCCGTCGCCGTCACGCTGATCGCGCCCGCGCTCGCCGTGCGGGTCACCGGGCCGGTCGTCGCCTCGCTGCGCGCGGTCCACATCCACACCGGGAATCCGATCGTCGCTCCGTGCGGTGAATCCGCGGGCGGGGCCAGCTTGATCTCCGGCGCGGCGAGCCCCATCTGCTCGATCGCGCGTTGCGCGAGCTCGACGGGCGAAACCTGCGGAACCACCGGTCCTCCGCCATTGGCGACGTAGACGACGCGCGCGTCGCCGCCGTATCCGCCGCCAGGCCCGCCGACGCCGCAGATCTGCACCATGAGGTGGCCTTTGGCGGGGTCGCGGCCTGCCCACATCGGGTCGCCGGAGCCAGGTTGCGGGATCTCCATCAGCGGGCACTGCGGGCCGGAGCCGCCCTTGCTCCCGCCTTTGCCCGGCTTGCTTCCGGTTCCTGCGCCTGGACGTCCCGGATCGGTTGCGTCTACCCAGCATGTCCCTCGGACCCCGGATGACTTGCATCCGCCGGGCCCGTCGGCTCGAGCTGCTGTCGGGTGCAGCCCGCACGTCATCACCAGCGCGACGAGCAGGCTCGTGTGTTTCAGCATGGCTTGTCCAGTTGGGCTTGTACGACTTGGACGAGCCAGCGGTTGTCCAAGGTGGCGTAGCGGACGACTTCCGCTCGGAACTCGTAGCGGCGCGGCTGGTCCGGGTTGTCCAAGACCTTGCGGTTGTCACCCGGCTTGTCGCTGATGAGATGGAGTTGCGTCCGGTCGAGGCAGTCGGTGATCTTGACGCGCGGATCGGCGTCCTTCAGCGATACCTCGCTCACGACCGGCGCTCGTCCGTAGTCGCCTTCCATATGCGCTGGCACCGAAGCCAGGTTCTGGATTTCCGCCAGGTGCTTGGTCAGTTCGGGATCCACCAGGTACTGGCTGAGGTCTTGGCGCCAGTCCTTGGCTCGCGGATCCTTCTCCGCGGCCGTGCTGGTCTTCCAGTAGCCGTCGTATGCGGCGAGCGCTGCCTGCTTGGCAATTTCCTCCGGCGACGGCGGGAGCGCCGAAGTCGAGGAAGCCGGCGGCGGTGTCTCCGGGCTCGGTGCAGGTGTTCCGCTGTTGGAGCAGCTCGTCGCGCTGATCACGACAATCGCCAGCACCGAAATACGAAGACATTTCATTGAGCACGCGTCCTTCTCGTTGTGATTTGGCCGCGCTGATTGTCCTGAGAATTTCCGTTCACGGCTCATCGTCATGCTCCGATCAGACTGATGAGCGCGTTGCCGCCGCTCGCGGCCAGCGCCTGCTCGAGGTGCGCCGAGCTGACGATCACGTCGACGACCATTGATCCGTCCCGGTCCGGTCGGCCGACCTCGGCGACGCGGGCCTGAAACGACCCGTCGCCGCCACACGGGGCTTTCGCCGACGGCAGCCAAACACAGACGAGCGCCCCAGACCGCAAAGGCTGTGCTGGGCGCTGCGCGCCGGTGGCGAGAAGACCGACGACGTGGGCTCCAGGTCCTGCGGACCAGTCGGAGGCCAGATCACTGATGGTCAAGATCGTGCCTTTGGCCAAGCCGGTCGCGAGCGAGTGCCCCAGCACATCGGCTCGGTCAGCTGACCTGACGAATCGCACTCCGTGGTCGGGTTCAAGCTCGACGGTGGTCAAGTCCTGTTCGGCGATTTTCTGTATGGCGCCTACGTCGCGTGCCAGCACGAGGACAGGAATCGTCTTGTCGTGCAGGAGCGATACCACCCAGATGATCGGCACCGCGACGATGGCCGCGATCGCGGCCGCCGCCACATGCATCATCGGCCCGTACTTCTTCTCCTCGGGTTCTTCGGTCGACGGAGCCGGGCTTGAGGTGCTAGTCCGCGGCGCGGAGTCAGTGATCGTCATGACGCGACCTCGACGTCGGCTGGATCAGCTCGTTCGATCACGAGCCGCCAGTCCTTGCACTCGGTGCACCAGACGTACCCGTCCACCGTCTTGGGGTCCGTGCTGAGCATCTCGTCGGTCGCGGGCAGTTCCTCCCAATGACCGCATTCGAGGATGTAGTCGGCGACCATCCCTGGCTCCTCCCCCTTGCTTCGACGGAAACCAGCCGGGGCAACTCGGCGTCGTGTCCGACTGCGAGGGGGCAAGTGCCCCAGCCGGCGTCCGTCTTTTCCCTGCGTCGCCAGGCAGTCCGTTTCTGCTGGCTGCCTTCTGGAATACCGGGGAGGGGTCGACTGAGGGCAACGTAAGTCCCCCACTGAGCCTGGGCTCAGTGGACGGTTTCTCACCCATTCGGGCGCTCGATCCCGGCGAATACGGCCACCGGAAGCTCTGCGGATCGTGTTAGCTGTCAGACATGGAGGGGTGGGACGTTCCGTATCGGCACAGCGTGCAAACCGCGCTCGAAGTACTGCGCGGGCGCTGGACGGTCGCGGTGCTGGCCGCGCTGGCACGCGGAGAAACCCAGTACAAGGACTTGATCACCACGATCAACGAAGTCGAGCAGCGCGTGAGCCGCGGCCGAAAGCTCTCCGACCGGGTTCTCACCGACACGCTCCAGCGCGCTCGCGACGACGGGCTGATCGAGCGCTACGCGGCCGAGACCGGCAACTTCTCGGTCGTCTCGTACCAGCTCACACCAATAGGTCGCTCGCTTCTGCGTGCTGTCCGGCCGCTCGCCGAGTGGGCGCAAGAGAACCGAGACCAGCTCAAAGGGAACACCGAGACCGTCAACCAGCAGAGTTAGACCGGCCGGGCGTGATGGCGTGGACCCGGTCTCGGCCTGCGTCCTTCGCCGCGAAGACCACGTTGTCCGCAGCGAGCAGGACCTCCTCGAGGTCGTCTCCAGCCATCGGGTAGGCGGCGGCGCCGATGGACACGCTTAGCCGCAGGTCCTTCAGCGGATCGCCTTGCTCCAGGTCGTTCAGCCGCACAGCGCGCACGGCCGCGCAGATCCGGTTTCCCACCTCGACGGCGGCGTCGGTATCGGTGTCCGGGAGCAGTACGACGAACTCTTCCCCGCCGAATCGGCCGCAGAGGTCGTAGGAACGGATGCTCTGCTTGATCGTGCGCGCGATGGCGCGCAGAGCGTCGTCGCCGACCAGGTGGCCGTAGGTGTCGTTGACCCCTTTGAAGTGGTCGACGTCGACCATCAGCACTCCGACCGGTGTCTTGTGCCTGCGAGCCCGGTCGATCTCCTTAAGCGCGAGGCTCTGCCAGGTTGTCGCATTCAGCAAGCCGGTCTTCTGGTCCGTCGTCGCGGCCAGCTCGAGCTGCCGGACGAGAACGCTGCGGGTCAGCACGAACAGCGGTAGCAGGACGAACGCCAGCGCCAGAGGAAACATCGACATCAGCAGGGCGACGATCACGCCGACGCACAGGGTCGCAAACTCGAGGGTGTTCTCGCTCCAGCTGCCCGCCAGCCTGCCAAGGGACCGCTCACCCTGGGCAAGCGCGATGACGCCAGCGACCAAGCTCGAGTTCATCAGCCAGTAAACGACGATCACCAAGACGAGGCCGCCGACCCCGGCAAGGCGCGAGAAGTCGAGAGCAGCCGCAGCCGGGAACCACTTCACGAAGGCGGCTGCCACGTAGCAAGTGAGGATCACCGAGCTGACGCTGAACAGCGCGCGGTAGAGGTTCATCCCCGAGACTCGGCGCCAGCTCCTTGCCCACATGTGCCCGTAGAGGACGACCGCGGCCAGCGCCGTGAGGCCGGGCGGGAACAGAAGTGCTGCGGCGAGCGTCCAGACCGAGCTCATGTTCACGTGCGGGGTGTCCGAGAACCTGCGGCGCAGCTGCTCGACCCGATGCGTGACCTCGGCCGCCGCCAAACCCAGCACCACCAGCACGCCGCAGCGAAGCAAATCCCGCTGCGTGACGACGTGAAAATCAGCGAGGAAAACCGTCGCCACTACCGCGACGGCTTCGATACTCAACACGTACGCGAGCACTCGAGGCGGGAGTGCCCATAGTTTCCATGTGTTGATCATCCAGATGCGGTGCGTAACCGTTCGACCCTGATCAGCTCTTATGGGCGACTTGACCTTCATACTTGACGGGCTTGCGTCCCCAGGCGGTCCACCGGTGGGCGCCTTCGCGGTGACCTCAGCGGATGGGCCGTCCAGGCAGTCCGTTCGCTGGGAGGAGGTTCCGTCCATGGGTAACAAGGACTGGTGATCACCCACGTCCGTAGCCGACGAACCGCGCTCGCTCCCGGTCCGCCGCCGGGAGCGAGTGAAGTACCACAGCATCCCGATCACCAGCGCCAGCACCGTGGCCACCAGGCCGGACAGTGCCACCGCCCGGAATGGGCCGACGGCTTCAGCCGCGACTCCACCAGCCAGGATCGCGATGCCCTGGGAGCTGTACAAACAGGTCGCCATCCGGCCCATGACCCGCCCTCGGCGAGCATCCGGCACGAGGTCGACGACCAGTGTTTGCGTCTGGATCAGGTAGAGGCCTGACAGGGCACCCGACATCGCCCACAGGACGATCGAGACGACCAGGCCGACCTGAAACGTGCACAAGATGAGCGGGATTCCGGCCGAGGCAGCCAGGAGAGCAGCCGACATCGGCGAGACCGGGATCCGAAGTCGCGTGCTCAACCAGGCGCCCAGCGCACTCCCGATCGGATCGGCCGCGAACAGCAGGCCGACGCCGACAGCGGACGCTCCCAGAGCGTGCGCATAAGGCGCGGCCAAGCCTTCGGGGACGACGTAGAAGCCGATCAGCAGCACCAAGGCGAAGAGGACGAGCTGCTGTCGACCGCCGCTCTTGGTCGCTGGCTCTTGCGATGCTTTCTCGGTTGAAGGCTCAATCGCTGGCTGCTCGGCGCGGACGCCGACCACGATGATGAGCGCGCTGAGCAGGAACGTCGCCGCGTTGAGCAGCATGCCGAGGTGCGGCTCGATCACGGACAGCAGAAAGCCGCCGGACGCGAAGGCCACCAGTTGGGCGATCTGGCCGGTGAACTGCCGCAGGGCGGCGCCGGCGGGAAACCGTTCCCGCCCGAGGATCTGCGGCATGATCGCCAACTGCGCGGCCTTGAAGGGCCCGGCCGCGGCGCTGAGCAGCGCGGTGCAGATCCACAACGCGGGCAACGGCAGCATCGGCAGCGCCATCGCGGCGGCGAGCAGCCCGCGGACGACGTCGGTGACGATCAGGACGGTGCGCCTCGGGTACCGATCGGCGAGCCCGGACAGCAAGAAGCCGCCGAGCACCGACGGGATGAACGTCAAGGCGTAGGTCATCGCGGTCAGGGCCGCGGACGAAGTCCTCGCGAAGACGACGAGCGACAGCGCCACGCGAGCGATCTGGTCTCCGCCGATCGAGAACAGCTCTGCGAACCACAGCGCGCGGAACTCGCGCACGCGCAATGGCTCGCCAAAACTGACGCGCCGACGTTCGGCCATACCGCCCCCCTGCGAACTCCAGGCGGCGCTGCGGGCGCGCCATGCTGGTAGTTTTCAGGTCCCGTTAGACCCACTTGGACCAACCACGGTATGCCCGGAGCGTCGTCAAACGCACACGTGCAGCTACAGTTCCCTCGAATGTAGTAACGCTGTTACCAAGCGTAATGTTCACCTCGACGTGATCGACAACCACGGACTGTTATCGAACCGGCCGGCGGCCAAGCCTTCCCTGACCTGCACGGGCTGAAGGTCGCTCGCGCCGAGCTCTTCCAGCTCGAGCCAGACATACCCTGGCCGTGCCTCGCTCTGGTCGAGCCGCTGTTCGAGGCACGCGTCGAAGACGAAAGTGATCTCGTGGATGGCGCGCCCCCGATCGTCTCGGTAACGGCGCTCAACCACCGCCAGAAACTCGGTCTCGACCACGGCGATCCCGATGAGCATTCGCACAACGCGCCGAAGGGCAAGTTCGATCGGCTCACCAGCGTGCACCAACCCGCCAGGCAGTAGGCACGCCGCGCCCGAACCTGAGCTAGACGCCAGCAGATGGCCGTCGCGGCAGATGACTGCCGCAACGCGAGCCTCCATCAGACAAGCGCTCATCACTCACCCTCGGCCAGCTCCGTGATGCGCCGTGAAATGAGAAGCCGACTCGGCTCCACGCCGAGGGCGCTCCCGCGCAGATTCCTGAACGCACGCAAACACGGCTTCGTATCAGCATCCTCATGCCAGTACACACCGCCACCGACGACAGTCGACTGGTAGATGACGTTCTCGGCCCTGGGACCGAAGCGGAACGCGCTCACCTCGTTGCCCGCCAGCGGATTCGGCTCTCCGTTGGCAAGCACGACTTGCACTTGAATCCACGGACGCTTGGCGGCCACGCTCAGCAGAGACTGAAGCTGATCACGCATGACGGTACGGCTTCCGATTTGGCGTCGTAGCGCGGTTTCGCCTACGCCGAACCACAGGGGTGTCTTCCGATCGAGAATGGACTGTCGATCTGCCGCGAACTCCAGCAAGGTCTCGAGTGGCGCACGCGCGGGACGCGCAGCGATCTCAGAGATTGCAGAGGTATATTCAGGAGTCTGCAGCAAATCCGGCACGTAACCCTCGCTAACATAGAAGATCTCGACCGCATCCTCTTCGAAATCCCTCAACCGCAGCAGCGAATTAGGAATCAAGGGCATGCTCTTCCGCTTCGACTGACGCGCACGAGCCCGTTCTCCCAGCGTCATCATGTCGGAGTAGTCTTCGCCGCGAACGTCGAGCCTGTGCAGTATTGCTTTGAGCTCAAGCTGCTTAACAGTGCGCTCGCCCCGTTCGACCTTGCTGATCTGGCTTGCATCACATTCGATGACCTCTGCGATTTCACGTTGTTGCACACCGGCTTCAAGCCGGAGGCGCCGCAGTTCCGAACCGAACTGGCGACGCGAAACAACCTGCCTCATCATGCGAAATCCTTCTACAGATTGAAATTATTGCTATGAACCGGTGGGCAAGCGGAGCTCTTACACTCCGACGGCTGAGCGGCGGAGAACGCTGCGGATCGCACTGACAGCCAAGGCGTACCCAGGCGCACGTTGATGTTCGCGGGTCGGCTCGCGAATCCATCGCGCGAGGCCAGGTCCGCCTGGCAGGAGGATGCGCTGCGGACCGGAGATCAGCTCGGTCCAGCCAGGAATATCGGGCGGCACGCTCGTGGGCGTGTCGGCGAGAAAAATCCATCGCTTCTGCCGCTCAGGACTCTTCAGCGTCGGAACGAACATCCCGCGGCGCGTGAACTCCGCGCTGACCTCGCTCGCAAGCGCGACCGGAAGCACCAGCCCGACCATGCCCGCGTTGGTCGGCAGGTAGCAATGCCCGTTCTCGAACTGGACCGGCCACCCCAGCTCGACGCTGTAGTGATGGAATTGTTTGGACGTAACAATAGTAGGCGCCATGACGGCTCTCTCGGAATGGTTGAACGCTGGCGTGGCTGTGGTTCGCCGGGCTAGCCCAGGCGTGCGGTGATGAAGGTGATCGCGCGTTCGAGTGCGTGTTCGTGGCCGCTCGCGGGCAGTGGATCGTGCGGCAACTCGAGGTCGCACAGGACCTGCTGGACGTGTTTGTCCGCGAGCAATCGGAAGTCGAGGTTGCTGTCCCGCGCCTTTTCCGCACCGACCGGGATACTCGGATCCAAGGTGGTGCGGAAGAGCAAATCGTAGCTGGCGCTATGGCTGCGGACGAGTCCGTCGAGATAGGACAGTGCCGTCGGATCGGGTGACTCGTCGCGATACTCGAGGGCGGCACGGTAGTAACCGAGCGCGTCGGGGACGGCGCGGTCGACGAGGACGACGTCGGCGTGCAGCCAGGCCTCCAGCTCGTCGCTGATGCCGCGGGTGATAATCCACGCTGTCGAGGTCCAGGTGTGGTTGTACAGAATCGGCATCCCGCGACGCTGGGCCTGCTCCCCCAGGTCGGCGACGGTGGCGACCTGGATCCGGCGGCGCCTCAGCTCGTGCGTCAGCTGCGAGAGGAACGTCGTCTTACCGGTGGAGTGCGTACCGAGGACGCCGATACTGACCGGCCGCTCCACCTGCTCGGTCGTCACCACAGCCCGCCCCCAGTATCCTCGGGCGGCACGAACGCGGGCAGCGCGGCGGCCCGCACCAGCGCATCCCAGCCGAGCTCGCTTTCCGCCACAAGGGTGTGGAAGAGCTGCCAGGCGCACCAGGTGTCGAAGCGCGCGCGGTGACGACGCTGGTCGGAGATACCGCTGGTGTCCAGGCTCGCGTGCTCGATGAGCGCGTCGAGCCCGTACTTGCCGATGCCGGGCCACACGTGCTTGGCCAGCCGCGCGGTGTCGAGCACCAGCGGCGGGTTCCAGTCCGGGAAGTGCGCGCCGAGGACCCGGTGCTCCACCGTCGCGCTGTGCGCGATCAGCACCCGCCCCGCCAGCGCGTCGTCGATCTCAGGCGCGACGCCGCGCCAGGGCGGGCAGTGGGCGACGTCCTCGTTGGTGATGCCGTGGACTTTGCGCGTGACCAGCGAGGTGATCTCTTTCGCCGGTTGGATCAGCCACGACTGCATGGTGTGTTCGGTCGGCGGCTGGTCGTCGACGGGCAGGATGGCGATTTCGATGATCTCGGGTGGCTGCTGGCCGTTGCCTTCGACGTCGACGACCGCCAGCCGCTGGCCGTGCAGGGCGCTGGGCAGGGTGTTCATGACGCCTCCGGGGCGGGCTCGGGCCAGCCGAGGTCGGCTCGGCCGTGCCGGTGCGGGTGGTGCGGCTTGGTCACGTCATGCACCTGGAATCCGAAATGATGCTGGATCCGGTAGCGGCGCTGCTCGTCGAGCCCCGACACCACTGCGGCGCGGTCGGTGACCGCGATCAGCGTGCCGCCCAGGCTCGCCGCCATCGCGGCGACATCCCGAGCCTCCGGCTGCTTCCAGCCGGATGTGCATCGTCCCAGCTGCGCCGCCGGGCAGATGTCGCACAGCTCCCGGACGCCGACATGCCCGTTGTAGTCCGGCAGCCCGTGCGCGTAGGCGACGGCGCACGAGGTCTTGCGGAACAGCGGTGAGGCGCCCGGCGGCCGGGCGGCTGCGGCGGTCAGGATGGCCTGCTCCAGCCGCTCCGGGAAGACCTTCCTCCTCGCACCTTCGGCATATGGTTCGGGCAGGCCATGGGCCTGAAAGTAGTCGCGGATCTGGTCCTTGTAGAACAAGCCGGTGAACACGGTCGCGTGCGCATGAGAACTCAGTGCCAGCGCGCGCTGCAGATGAACCGGGGAATCGTTGAGACCTGGCACGATCGGCCGCCAGTACAGGATCACCCGGTAGCGCTCGGCGTGCGCGTACGCGGTCCGCAGCGACGTCGCGGCGATCTCGGAGTTCACCGGCTCGACCCGAGCGTCGTCGATGCCGGAATAGGTGATCAGCACCGTGACTTTCAGGTGCCGCAACGAATTGAGCACCGCACAGTCCTCGGGACTGAGGCGCCAGCGCGTGATCACCAAGACATGATTGGTCAGCTCCTGCTCGTCGAGCAGCCGCAGCATCTCGAAGGTGTGCTCCTTCACCACAGGCAGCATCGGGTCCGTCGCCCGGTTCAGCAGCTGGATCGGTGTCACATGCGGCTCGAAGAACGGATGGCCGGTCAGCAGCGCGGCCGCTTCCGACTCTCGCATCAACGCCCTGGGCACGGTCATGCTGAAGTTGTCGAACAGATGCCGCACGCAATAGCCGCAATCGAGCGGGCAGCCGATGATCCAGTTCAACGACAAACCCGACTTGCGGTTCTCCACGACCTCCAGCAGCTCAGGCCGCACATAAGCACGCTCAGCGTCGGTCAGCATCCGCACAGGGCGCCGGATAGCGCGAGGCGGCACCTCCGCCTGAAGCTCTTGCCCCGAGATCATCGCCACGGGAACCTCCTGATCGTCGACACCGGTTAAGGACTGATGTCATACGACCAGGACCAGCTATGATCACGTAACGAGGCAAATCAACCACCGGCCGTATTTGCCCCCTCGGCCTACCGGAGCAACCAATGAAAGACGATGCGACTACCGAGCCAGATCGGCCCGCGGCGAAGCTCCTCGCTACGCGAATCCAGCAGCTCCGCCGAGACGCAGGTCTGAGCCAGCCCGAGCTGGCGGCGAGGATCGGCTATAGCCGGCAGTACGTCTCCATGGCCGAACGAAAAGTGGCCAACCTCCCGTCGCGAGGCTTAGTCAGCGCTTTGGACAGCGCTCTCGACGCCGCAGGCGAACTCCTCAATTTGCGAGAAGCGGCACTGGCGGAGCAGAAACGGCTACGTACCAACGATACGGCGACCAATCTGCCTGTCCTCGACAGTGCCGCGGTTACGCCGACAGCTGCTCAGGTCACAGTAGGCCTCGATCCGTACAGCGCGATCGAGCTTGACGTGAGCCCAGTCGAGTACCTCGCGCAAACGTCGGTCGAGACGCCTGTCCCCCAGCAAATAGGCTGGACAGACGTTGAGCACGTCCGCACCACCACGCGGGCGATCGCCATGTCGGAGAACCTCTTCGGCGGCGGCCTTTCTTGCGACGCCGCGCTCGGGCAGCTTCGGTGGGCAGGCCGCCTGCTCGAGGCGCGCGCCACGAACGAAGTCCGCGACGCCATGTCCGAAGCCGTCGGAAACCTCAGCAGCGTGGTCGCACATTCAGCATTCGACATAGCGAACTACGACGCGGCCGACCGTTGCTTCCGGTTCAGCTTGTGGTGTGCTCGACAAGGAAACTCCTGGTCCTTGCGTGCCAACACTCTCGCGGAACTGGCTCGAATGGTCATCTACCTGGGCGACCTCGACAAAGCGCTGTCGTTGATCGAGTTCGCCCAGGTCCGCTCTGATCGAATCCCAGCAACCGCACGAGCCATGCTGTCCGCCCTCCGCGCACGCATCCTCGCGCTCACCGACCGAACGGCCGAGGCAGTCTCCGAAGTGGACCGTGCGGACAGCCACTTCGCAGACCGCGACCCCGCCGGAGATCCACCGTGGCTGTGCTACTACGACGAAGCCGAACACCAAGGAAGCACAGGAAAAGCGCTCATTCCAGTCGCACACCAAAACAAGCATGCCGAACTAGCCGCCGTACGGCTCCGCAACGCCATCGAACTGCACGGCTCGACCTACCCGCGTTCCCGAACGTTCTCCCGGACTCGTCTCGCTGCACTTCTGATGACGACGGGCGATCCGCATGAAGGTCTCGACGTCGGCCGTCAAGCTGTCGTTGAAGCGGCTCCTATCCGATCCCAACGGCTCACCGCCGAGCTCCGCACCTTGGCACACGTATCTGAACAGCATGAGAGCATCGGAGACGTCGCCGAGTTGCGCCGGGACATCACCTTGCTTGCAGGAGCGCAAACCTGAGATGACGAAAGATGTTGCCTGGGATCAAGCCGTCGTCGACGAAACACTCGCCGCGGCCGCACGGCTCGCGGGATTCGACTACGCCGGCGCCGAGCTCATCCGCAACGGGTCCAACGCTCTGTATCGCCTGCCGTCAGGCGTTGTAGCCCGAATTGGGCGCCCAGGAACAGAGGCAGTCGCGCGACGCGAGGTCGCTGTCGCCGAATGGTTTCGCGGATCGGGCCTGGCAGCGGTGGAAACTCTACCCGGCATCCGGCAGCCAACAGTGGTCGGCGACCGGCCGGTGACATGGTGGGCCCTGCTTCCGGAGCACCGACCAGCCTCTCCAGCAGAGCTCGGCGATGTTCTACGCACCATCCACGCACTGCCCATCACGAGCGCGCCGGATCTGCCACGCCACGATCCCTTCGCCGACTTGGACTCTCGTATCTCGAGCACACGAGTTCTCCGCGAAGCAGAACTCGCCTGGCTAAGCGACCACCTGCACGAATTGCAGCGAAGCTACGGACAGCGTCTTGACGACGATGCACCCGTAGTCATCCACGGCGACGCATGGCAAGGCAACATCGCCGTCCCGAAGTCAGGCCAGCCGATCGTGCTCGACCTTGAGGCGGTGTCGATAGGCCACCGCGCGTGGGATCTGATCCAACTCGCAGTCGACTACACGGACTTCGCGAGGATCACCGAAGCGGACTACTGCAGCTTCGTCGCTGCGTATGGCGGGTATGACGTGACCGCGGATGCCGACTACCGCCTCTTCGGTGACATCCAAGAATTACGGTGGGTATGTTTCGCCCTCAGCAAAGCCGATCAGAGGCGGACTCTTGCAGAGGAAGCCAGACACCGCTTCGCCTGTATACGTGGCGAAGTTCCTCGCCCATGGGCATGGAACGCAATATGACAGCCACCAGAGTACGGCTGCGATGTTCCGGAATCGAATATGGACTCAACTGTCAATGGTCAGTCTTTCTTTCCGCACCGTAGGCGGCCAGATGTTCTCCCCACTGGACGCTCAACCCGTTCTCCATCCTTGCGAGCAATCGCCAGCGACGATCGCAGTCGCTTACGCCGCAGCGACACCAACGCGTGAGCTGCTCACGTGGATAGGTCCGTGACTCGAAGCAACCCTCCTCGCATAACGGCACGAGGGCAAGTTGTCCCACACGCCGCACATCACCTCGCCAAACATATGAACCTCGCCGGTGCCGACGACCTCATAGGTGATCAGTTCGCCAACCAAAGGCTCCTCAAAGACTGTGGAGCTCACCGCTCCTGCTCCGAGCCTTGCTGCTCGGTCGCGGCGTTCGCGGCGTGCACATCTTCAACGAAGCCACCAGGTTCGATCCACGTCGTCGTCCGGTCAATCGGTTCCGTCATAACGATTCATCACCAGTCAGAAACTCACGGTCCGAGGCCATCACCAGGATCCTCCAATCGTCAGCATCAAATCAGAACTGCCCCATACGACCAGGACCAGCTATGATCACGTAACGAGGCAAATCAACTACCTGTAGTATTTGCCCCCCTTGCGTAGCCGGACCGCACCCGGAGTACTCATGCCCGAAGACATCGACAGCGTTGAGGCAACGTCGGCCGCCGAACGTTTGGCAGCCGAGATCCGGTTGCGCCGCAAAGCAGCCGGGCTCAGCCAGCCGGAGCTGGCCGCAGAAATTTCCTACACGCGGCAGTACGTCTCGCTGGCAGAGCGTGCAGGGAAGAACCTGCCATCAATCGAGCTGGTTAAGGCAATCGACGCAGCGCTCGAAGCGGGCGGCAGTCTGCTGAAACTTAGGGAAGCCGCCAAAGCTGAGCAAAGAGCGCGTCGTGCACAGCTCGGTGGCTCGCCAGCGGTCTCTTTCGCGACGGAGGCCGTGCGCGCTGAGATGCCACGACTCCGAGCGGCGCTCGCGACGCACGACCTTCCCGACGATGGTCCGGTTCGACCGCTGGCCGTGCTCGAGAAGACCGTCAGCGATCTGGTTGCGCAGCGTGTGGAGGCGCGGTACAGCCAGATCATCGGCAAGCTGCCGGAGCTGCTGTCCGAACTCGGTCGCGCTCATCTCGAGTCACGCGGACAGGAGCGTGAGCAGATCACGCAGATGCTCGCGATGGCCTACCGGGCTGCGGACGGTGTCGCGTTCAAGTTCGGGTACTCGGATCTGTCCGCGCGCATCATAGACCTCATGCGCCTCACGACGGCTGAGTCTCATGATCGGCTGTTGGCCGCTTCCGTGTCCTACGTCCGCACGGAAACCTTCTTCGCCACCGGCGATCTGGATGCAGGCGGCCGTGCACTGGCGAAGGCCATCGACGCCATGCCAAGTTCGTCGCACGCCGCCGCCACCGCGACCCGCGGCTCGCTGCACATGCGCGCGGCGGTCGTCGCGGCACGCGCAGGCAAAGCCGACGAAGCCCACGATCACCTCGACGAAGCTCGCACGGCGGCGGCGGACGTCAGCGAAGGCGTTTACTACGGCACTGCCTTCGGACCGGCATCGGTCAAGATCCACGACGTCGCCGTGGCCGTCGAGCTCGGCGACAGCCCGACGGCGGTCCAGCGCGGACGCGACTGGCGGCCGCCTCGCCAGCTCCCGGCCGAACGGCAATCGCACTACTACATCGACCTCGCGGGCGCCCAGCTCGAGGTCGGCCGCGCCGACGACGCCTACGCCTCACTGCAGCTTGCTCGCCAGATCGCACCTCAGCACACCCGTGAGCATCCCCGCGTCAGGCTCGCACTGTCAGCCCTTCTGCGCAGCCGTCCTACGACGAATGCGGATCTGAAGGACTTCGCGACCTGGGCAGGAGCGCGCTGACCGAGTTCAGCGCTCGACAGTGAGCAGGGCGGGCAGCTCGGCCAACGAATCGATCACCCAGTCCGCATGCTGCTCGACCAGCGGATCGTCCGCCCAGAGGTACCCCCACGGCCCCCGCCGCACGAGAGCAGTCCGCAGACCGGCGTTCTTGCCCGCGACGATGTCGTTGTCCCGGTGATCACCCACGTAAACAATCTCACCCGCAGGCCGACCAGCCATCTCGACCACGCGTTCGAAAAACTCCCTCTTCGGCTTCGCTACGCCCCATTCAGCCGACGTGGCGATCGCGTCGACCGGCAGATCCAGGGCACGCAACAACCGCGCCGCCTTCGCGGTCTGGTTCCCGGCGACGCCGATCCAGAACCCGCGCTCACGGAGCTGGGTCAGGCTGGGCACCACGTCGGGGTAGAGGTCGGCGCTGTCGATCTGCTCGCCGAGCCCAGCGTCCTCCCGCTGCTGCCGCTCCCGCGCGAGGTCGAAGCCCGGCCGGAAGTACTGGAACGTCTCCGCGTTGTCCCTGCCCGCCGCGGTCACCGCGCCGAGAACAGCCGAGAACGTGTGCCTGCGGACCTTGAGCCAGTCCGCCCACGCGTTCCACTCCCGCGTGTCGTCCAGCAGCGTCTCGCCGACGTCAAACACCACCGCGTTCACCACACCACCTTCCTACGCCATGGCGATCCAGGGCGGCGACCTGGGCTCCAGGCTCGGCAAGCACCAACGGACCAGGAGCCTCGTCCTCGTGCGCAGCGACCTGCGCCACCATCTACCAGGTCTCGGAAGTGCGCCAAGCAAGTACGTCGGGCCGCTGGCCCCCGTTCATTCGAAACGCGTGAATCGCGGAACGAACGAGGTCGAGAGGGACGGCCGCGTCAGCAGGAAACTCGGATCCGCTGTCGAGATCCTGGTACAGCTCCGCGCCGTCGGCCGTCGAGAGCGCGCCGAGCGTGACCCAGGGGCCTTCGTCCTCGAGTTCGTCACCGGGTCCGTAGTAGGCAAGAGCACCAACCGCTCGTGCGGAGTCCAGAGCGATCTTCAATCCATGATCGGGCAGCTTCGCGGGACCGAACCGCGGCCGTTCCCGCACGAACACCGTCGGTGTCTGGAGCAGCGGATCCGCCGCGGCGAGCCGGTCGATCGCGGCATCGACCTCGGCGGCCGTCGTAGCGATGATCGGGCCCTTGTCGTTGCCCGCCTGCAGCGAGAACTCCAGGCTGTACTGCTCAGTCACCCTGCTGCCCCTTGTACGTCTTCGTGCCTTCAGGATCATGCACAACCAGGGTTTGGCCCGGCTTCAACACGAAGGGTAATAGCCGGTCACATCCGAACAAGTCGGTGTCCACCGGCTTGTTCACCACCAGCTCGACCCGGGATGACTCCGACCGCCGCATTCCGAACGCGACTTTGAGCTCGACGTGCTTCGCGACCTCCGGCCGCCGCATGTGCGGCGGCACCAAACCCGTTCGGACCAGGAAATCAGCGAGTTCGGCATGGAGCCCGTCGTCCTCGGCTCCGCTGGCGACCACGTGCTCGCCGCCGTCAACGTCTCGCCACACGCCCCGAGTCGGAGAACCTCGCTGCCACTGGGGCAGTGCTGTCTTCCTGCGCGAACTCCACGCGGGTGATTTCGACTCCTCGGATTCGGTCACGGCACCGGGTGCATTCACGCGCTGACCGGCCTGCCCGTTGGCAGCGGAGATCCAAGACGCGCCATGGCTGCGAGCCTTTATGAACAGGTCCGCCGCTCGATTGAGCTCGGCGCTTGCAAGGCGCAGCAGCTCCATGGCGTGCGCGACACCGCGATCGTCAGATCCGCCGAGGGCCTGCTGAAGCACAGCCACGATCTCATCCGTTAGTTCGCCGGCCTGTTGCCGCGTTTGCTCGACCGGAAGGTCGTCAAGCGCGCCGGTCACACGACCAATGGACACGGCCAGCGGAGACGACACGCTACAGCCGCCCGGCGTATGCGCCGAGGAGACTTACCGCCTCCAGGATTTTGGCCGCCGCCGCCTCGATGAGCGCGGCGCCCTCATCTACGGCAGCCACGGCAGCGGATGTCTCGGTGTGGGTACTGGTTGCCCAAGTATCTGTGAGGGTCGCTTCGGCCGTTCGTGCACGCTCCGCTGTGGCTGCGAGCTGCATCGCCTCCAACCGACCGCACGATGTTGCCACCGTCGCACCGATCTCGCCGCTGTTCACCCTCACCTTCCCCCGAACAAGCCAATGATCTTGCCAGCTCGGATCGGTGGGCGGCAGAGAGCAACTTATTCGCATGTTCCTGGTCAGCGCGGTGGACGCAGCCGCCGAACCGCGCTGACCAGCAGGACGTGCGGAGATCAGCAGTGGATGCCGCCGTTCCACCAAGCACCGACGATTCGCCAGCGGATGCCCGGCTGCAGGTCGTTGATACCGGGGTGCACGCACACCTCGTGGATGCCGCCCCAGATGTCCTCGGCGTCCACGGTCACCCACATACCGGTTCCCGCATCGCAATGCCGGTACATCCCGATCGGGTAGAAGCCGCACACCGCAGCGGTCGACTCGGGTGCCGGCCGTCCGGCGGCCTCCGCGTTGCCGTTCACGACCGTGCTTCCTGCAAAGGCCAGCACCGCGGCCATGAACCCCACACCGACTCGGCGGCAGGCAGTTCTCGCTTTCATCGCTCCTCCAGGACAATCAGCTCCCGGCTCTGGATTGGCCGGGACTCGCCCTGGTCTAGCGAGCGGACCTCGACTGAGTGCAACGTAAGCGCGCCACTGAGCTTGGCCTCAGTGAACGGATTCTCACTCGAGTAGGTGACAGCCTCAGCCGGAAGCCTTGCGCGGCCGCCCACCGCCTACACCGGGGCCAGGCCTCGCCTTCTCCCATTCCCGTATCTCACGCTCTCGCGCAGGCGCCCAGCCAGGAGTGCGTCCCGTGATGACGTCGGGCTCCGGAAACGGATGACTTCCGGCATATCGGCTGCGCCATGTAGCGACCGTCCGGTGCGTCACATCGAACCAACCGGCGATCTCCACCATGTCCAGGTAGCGGTAGGTCTTGCCCTCACCACTCGGTTGGCCGTCCTCGACGTTGCGCACAGTGCCGCTCACCCGGCCGAAGCTAGCAGCATTCCTGCAGATCGCAGCGCTCTTGGAAGCGCGTCGGCAACGCAATCCAAAAACCTTGTTGACTAAGTATGCACAGTTTGCGCTACCGTAAACCGTGCACACTAAGTACACGAGGTTTTCCCGCGCAATCGTCAACGAGGAGATCTCATGACACGCGAACCAAACCCGTCCAGCGAGCCGACCCCCTGGGCACCACCCAGCCCGCGCGAGTTGCCAGCCCTTCGCGAACATCTCTCGAACTACTTGCGCAGCGTGCCAGCCCATCTGTTGACCGCCGAGCTTCTGCGTCGTGGCCGCGGCACACTCCGCCCAGCTGCCGCCGACCCCGATGACGGCGCAGCCTTACTGCTTGAGGACGAGCGCCAGAGGCTCAGCCGAGCACGGCTGTACTACGTGACCTCCGACATCACGAAGCTCGTACGGCACGCAGCGCGCAACCTGAAGGACACCTGGGACATCCAGCCCGAAGATCTACCCGCGCTGACTGGCTTCATGCTCTTCGCCGAACCCATTGCCGAGTATCTCCGCGAGGACGACGGCACGCCAGTCCGCATCGTGGCGGTCTCTTGGGGCCAGACCAAGCTCATGAGTGATCAGCACGGTGGCCTTTGGCTGACGTTCTGGAGCGTCACTAACTTCGCCGGGATCATCAGCCTCGCTCGCGCTTTGGGCGTTCCCGCAAGCGAGGCGGAGCGACAGGCGAGAATCCAGCACGCCGAGCTGACCTGGGACAACGAGATCTACCTACCGTGGGGCCTCACCCAGGCGGCCGTGCCCGAACCCCGCGATTTCGACGTACGCATCGTCGACCCAACCACCCTGGCAGCCGCGAAAACGACAATCGACTGGCTGCGCGTCGTCCACGCCGGTTGGATTTTCTGCCAACCCAACACCTTCACCGACGTCGCTGAACAACCGCTCCGCCGCACGATGCGCCGTCGAGCTGAACAGGCCGGACTCGCACCTTCTACGGTTCGGGTCGTATCGGTCAGCCAGAAGACTCGCCCGCGTGCCGCCAAGCCTGCCGAGCCGAGCGGCCGGAGCGTCGGCGTCCGGTTCCCCGTCGCGCCGTTCCTTCGGCGCCAGCCATACGGCCCCGAACGCAGCCTGCGCCGATGGACGCTCGTGGCCGGACACTGGCGCGGCCCCGCCGACGCACCAGTTCACATCGGCAACAAGGTCAACCTCGTCGACACCCCCAGTACGAAGCGCTCCGACTAAGCACTCCAGCCGAACTCATCAGGTCAAATCATCATCCACCGGCCTCGGGTTTCGCTCCTGCGGAACGTAGGCGACACCGTCGAGTGTGCTGTCCTCGAACCTGATGTCTCCAGTGAAGGTCGTGCCAGCGAAGGTCGTGAAACTGCTGAAGCTGACTTGGCTGAACCAGGCATCGCCAGCGAAGGTGGCCGCGACGAAACGAGCGTCCCGGCCGAAATTCACCCCTGGCAGCCAGGCGTCATCAGAGAAACTCGCGCTGGTGAAGTTGGCGTCACGGGCGAACGCGGCACCGCTGAAGACCGCCTTTCCACTGAAAGTCGTCTTGTCGAACCGTGCGTCACGGCTGAACCGCGCGTCTCGGAATGAGGTGTTGCCGACAAAGGTCGTTTCGTCGAACCGCGCGTCGCGACAGAAGGTGACCCTGTCAAAACGGACGCTGTCGTTGAACGAGGCTTCGGCGAACCACGCATCGCGTTCGAAAGTCGCTCCATCGAAACGGGTGCTCCCGTTGAACGTAATTCCCAGCAGCAATGTCTCACCAGTGAAGGTCGCGTTGATGAAGCGCGCACCGTTGAGTTCGCAGTCGTGCAGCATGAGGTCGATCAGCAGCGCACCACTGAGGTCCAAGTCGATATCCGCCCAGAACCGCGTTCCGTCGCTGTGATTGGGCGCCAGGTGGTCGGTAAGGATGCGCTGGGCGGTGATCCGGACCTCGCGCTCTTGGAGTTCGCTCCGGTATTCGTCGCGCACGTCCTTGTCAGCGTCTTGGGCAACGGGCTGCCTCGGCAGCTCGTAGGGCATGCGGAGGTACGCGCTGATGACGTTGACGATCGTCTGGCGCCGCGGTGGATTGTCTTGCGCCAGGCGGTCGAGCGCGTACAGACCGGCAAGCCTGACCGGCGCCTTGTCCGAGCCGAGCTGTTCGACCGCCTTGTGGTACAGGTCGGTGATCCGACGCTGCTCGGCATCATGGCGCGCGTCGTCGTTCGCCCTCTCCCGCAGCACGAGGTCGTGGCGCTTGGTCGCGAGGTCATGCTCGGCGGTCTGCTGGCGACGCGCTGCCAGCAGCAGGGCGATCGCCCCGCCCGCCCCGAGCACGATGGTCCCCACCGTGCGGATACTTTCCAGCCGCGCCTTCTCAGCGTCGCTGCCGTGCCCGTACAAGCCCAGCAACAGCCAGCTGGCACCCACAGCGAAGGCCACCAGGCCCGCCGCGCACATCAAGATTGCGCGATTCGACAGCGCTCGCTGTTCCGATTCTCCCCCTGCCATCCTTCCAGGATTGCACTTTTCCGGCCTGACAAAGAGAATCCGGTGGCTGTTAGCAGGTAAGACCTGCCCAACCGAAATCTTCAGCTACTGGGAAGCCGCCAAGCCGGTGAACACCTCGTGCATTAGCGTGAATCGCACACCACCTGAATCACAGGTCGAAACCGTCATAGCCCAGGCTGGTCGCCACGTCTTCAACGAAGTCCTCGCCAGACACCCGCGGATCATGTTCCTGCACCTCCCATACGGCATCGTCAACCGCGTCACCACCCTCCTCGATCGCTTCAACGACCATGTCGACAAGCTCACGGGCTTCGGAGTCATCGAGGTCGAAGCCCTCGGCGGCATTGGACGCCGCGTCGTTCAAGTCCTGGTCGGACCACGGTTCGTACATGAGGGGCTCCCACGCTCGCTGTTACCTGACGCCCAAGACATGGCGGCCGAGCGAGGCGTTTCATGCGCGCGGAGCAGCCCCTCAGCCATTGGCAACTTGACAACGATTAGAACACGTGTTCGACTCATGGCTGGCTGGTCGAGGTGGGGAAGACCTCGACCAGCCACCATCCGAAGGAGATGGCCACGCCGACCGCGCGCGAAGCCGAGGACCGCGAGATCCGCAAGCGAATCTCGCAGCTCGCCGAGGAGGGGCGAGTGATCTCCAGCGCGACGCCGGCTTGGGTCGTCGATGCCACCGGCGCCGAAGCCGTACTTCGCGACAGCTTTACCAAGCAGCCGCTGGTCACCGTGCACGGGAAGTGGGGCCCGAACATCGTTCGCTTCTTCGCCGCGATGACAAAGACTCTGGTTGCGCGCTAGCCGAACTCCTCTGGCGAATCGGCGGACATGGCGACTCATCCGATATCCGCGACGCCGCTACGCACCTTTTACGCTCCCTCCATTTGGAAGCACCGAAAAAGCGCTACCGCCCGCATGAGCTCAAGCCTGCTGGCCAAGGCGTTGCCCACCCGTTCGCGACCGAAGACATGGACGGCCAGCCCACTAGTCATTGGTGTTGATGCTGGCACGTTGGGGCGCTTGGTTGGGGCGCAGTCGTAACACGGCTCGCGGATCCGGGGGTGCGAGGCGCCATTTCGGCGCGGGCGCACCACCAGGTTCAAGACCGTAGGTCCTGAACAGTTCGCGTTGCTCGGCGCTGAGGTTCACCGCCACCTCGTCCCAGCCCTCGGCAAGCTCTCGTGCATCGCAGAAGCCCCGTTCAACCAAAGTCCGGAACACCGTAACCGCCTTCACCCCTTGCCGGTCGGCTTGATGTCGCCGCTGCAGCTGCCGAAGCGACTCGGCGTCACCCGCCCGCGCACCAAGGTTGAGCAGCTCCAGGCCCATCTTGCGTGCCGTTGCCGCGACCTCGGCGGCGGCCGCTTCCTGCGCTTGCAGCGCAAGCCGTGCTTGCGGTGTTTGCCGTCCTTGCAACGTCTTGGGCTCGTCGGTGTCCGAGGCTTGCTCGAGAGACGGTGTGCTCCAGGCAAGGACTGCGGCGGCTGCGGCGAATTCCGACATCTCGCCCAGCGCGAGGGCTTGGTGCAGCAGGGTGTCCACCTCACCGAAGGACTCGGGGTTGCCGAGGCGGGCCAGGCACAGCGCGCGCAGCGGTATCGCACGGGCCTCCCCCCACTGTTCGGCCTCGCGCAGTAGCGGCAAAGCCTCGGCGTGGCGACCGACTTCGATGAGCATTTCCCCCGCGCGCAAGAGCACAGCGGCACGCTCCTTCGGCACCGGAAAGTCCTTTACCCGAGCGCGGGCGCTCGGCAGGACATAGTCCTCACCCAAGCCACGCCTCGTCGCCTCGGCACGTTCTCTCGCCTCGGCACGTTCTTTTACCTCGGCCCGTACCCTTGCCACCGCACGCTGGCACCATCCGGCCCCGGCCGACTGGAGCATGCTCGCTTCGCTATCGTGCACGTCGTGCCATTGCGCCGCAGACCGCGGGCTGTGTTTGAGTGCGAGACCGGCCGCGTTGAGCTCTTCCCCGATCCGTAGGTAGACGTCAGCTACATCGAGGTCGGTGTGTGTCCGATACCAGCCTACCGCGTCCCGCCCGGCCCGCAGGTCCGTGACGTGTTGGGGAACCTCGACACGGCCGGCGTTGTGCATGATCCCGATGATCGGCGCGAGTCCGGCGTCGGCGCTGGCGTCGGCTTCGTCGAGGTACCAGTCGATCGCCTCTTCCTGATGCCCGGCCCCAGCGAGCTCGGCGACGAGCGTGGCCAGTGCTGGGGCAACTCCCGCTGACCTGGCTTGCTCGAACCAGTGCCTGGTCTCGCTCACCTGGCCGATCGCCGCGAACGTCCGCGCGGCCGCTGCGAGGGCCCGGTGGTGTCCCGCGGACACCGCGCCGCGGAACAGCGTGGACGCACGTGAGTAGAACCCGGCTGAGGCGAGCAGGACGGCGGTCTCGACCATCGATTCGTACTCGCCGGTCTCCGCAGCGCGTTCGGCGTAGAGCTGGACCAGGTCAAAGTGCCGCAATCCGGCGAACGTTGCCGCCGCAGTTCCGGCCGTACCAGGGGCGCCGGAGCGCCATGCGGTATCGAACCAGGCCACGCACTTTTCCATCTGCCGTGACCTCGCCAGCAGCACGGCTCCGGGGACGTAGGCGTTGACGTCTTGGCCGTCGATGCGCCGTTGCAGCCATTCCAGCGCGGCGTCTTCGCCGTGGGCATCGGCTATGTACTCGGCCGCGGCACTCAGCGCGGCATGATGCCCATTGTCAGCGAGTTCCGAGAGCAGCTCGAGCGCTGCGGCCAGGCGCCGTTCCTCGTTGAGCATGCCCGCGATGGCCATCATCGGCTCGCAGTTGCCGCGTGCGGCCGCCCAGCGACCGCACGCGATCGCCTGGTCACGACGCCCCGCGATGGCGTAGGCCTGCGCGGCAATGCCCAGCAGCTCCGTCCGGTCGGGCGCGCAGTACCTGTCGAGCCATTCCAATGCGGCCGTGGTGCGTTTCGCGGCAATCAGCATCTCGACCGCTTGACGGATCGCGCCACGATCTCCGGCCTCGGCCAGGACTGCGTAGTGCTCGGCAGCGGCCTCGACCTGACCTGCCGCCGCGAGCATGTCGGCGAGCTCGCCGACCGCGCCGTAGTCGCCGAGTTCGAACGCCCTGCCAAAGAGGCTCGCCGCGACGTGCAGCAGCCGGCGGTGGCATGCGGCGCGAGCCAACGTCATCAGTTCGTCGAGCGCCGCGTGATCACGCACCGCGGCCCAGAGCTCGTCGGTGGTAGGTTCGGCGCGTCGTTCCCGGCATCCGATCTCGGCCACATACTCGTCGAGACGATATTCGCCCGCTCCAGAACCGAATGTGCCAGTGCGCGGAATCAGTGGACTGGTTCCGGCCACACCGGAACGTGTGAGCTCGTTCAACGCAGTATCGAACCACAACTCGGATCCGATCGCTGTGCGCTCTGCTCCCAGGTGGGCTCGGGCAGCGTCGTGCAGCAACATCGCCGGCATCCAGTCACCATGGCCGAGGTTTTTCAACGCTATCGCCGCACGCAGCACAGCCTGTCCGGCCGCCGAAGCATGGCGATACCGACCTTCCAGGTCAGGTGCAGCGGTAAGACGCTGAATTACACGTCCTTTGCGACAGTGGCGCGCGGCGGACCGCATCCGGCTATCCGGCCAGACTTGAACGGTGGCGATCTCGTCGTCGTTCATCTCTGCAGGCATCCAGATATCGGCCGAGCCGAGCAAGCTGCGTATTTGAGCCCGCCGACGTGAGTCCGTGACGTCCTCCCCCTCCATCAGGGACCGCCAGTGCTGGCGAGGCATCATGCCCAAGATCAGCACAGGGGTCCGGTGCTGATCACGCAGCAGCTGACGAAGCCGCTCAGCGACCCGTTCCCCCAGACTCGGTTCTTCGGTATCGAGATACCATTCAAGGTGATCAAGAAACAAAACGGTTCTCGATTCGATGCGCTCTAAGAACTCCAGCAACCTCTCCGGCGTTTCAGGGCTTAGCTCTGGCCACACCCACCATCCGTTCAACAGCATTTCTTCGCGTTCAAGCGTGGTCTGGTGTATGGCCTCCCAGCAAGCGCGAGTGGCACCGCTCGGCGCGTCATAGACAAGCACGGCAAGAGTGCTCGTGCCCGCAGCAGCAATCGACACCCTGCCTCGCAGCTTGCCATCGAAGTCGCGCATAAAGTACGGCACGAGCTGAGCTACATCCATCAGCGGCGCTGGCGACAATCGGTGGACACCGAGCCCAAACGCGTCCCCTTCGCCCACCATCCGCCCGGGGACCGACGACGTCGCGGTCGAGGCCGTGTGGACGACCTCGCCCTCGACAACATCGTGGCCGCCATCCGACGAACTCGAACTCGCTCCCCTCACGACCGACCCTCCACCGCTACCACACCAGTGGAACGGCTAGCTGGGAGCACACGAACCTCGCGGTCCGAACAGTCATGTCCTTCGCGAGCACTGAGCGACAACGTGGAGAACCGCGGTGAAGCGGGGCGCAACTGGACCTCACAAAGCTATCTGTCTAACCAGGACAACACCGAGGCCGGATCACGGCCCCGAGATCCATCTTGGACAGCAACGACGCTTGCGTAAGCCGCCGACCAGGCGCGCGCGACCAGCGGCACACAGAATTCGTTGAGCGGTGGCTACTGACATCGTCATCTGCCTAGTCCATCAGGCGGCGTGCTCCGGACGTTCGAACTGCGGTGAACACCGGTAACCTCCACCGCAAACAAACATCCACCTGCGGCCCGACATCGCCGGGTTCTGCGACGACACGGCACTCGGCGGAAGACTGATCACACAATTCACGACGCAGAGTCAGCACTGTCCGACCCGTCTCCGCCGTCGTTTCGCCGCGCCGAGACGACAGTTCAACGAGGCTACCCAAGTGAGTGACAACCCGCCGCCGCGCAATCTGGTAATTGAAAGCCAGGCGATGCACTCCCGTGCATGCATCGTTCCTTCACCATTGCCATGTGACCGCCTCCGCCACGGGATACAATTAGCGCAACGCCAATTGCAAGCGCGCTCTACCATCCAGCCGAGTATGGCCACGTGCGGTGCGATCCTGCGGCGGAGTCGGATCAGCAAGGGATCCCGAGGGGCTTGCCCAGGTCAGTCCACTCGTGGGTTCCGGCGGCGTTGACGATCACAAGCCGGTCCACGAGTCTCTCCCCGCTGGGGCCGCACAGATTCTGGCAGGCTTGCAGCCTCGGCTCACTTTTGAGGAATGTCTCCACGGATACCCATACGCCATTCCCGGCCCGACGGAATTCTCCAGCTTGATCATCAGGACACGTTCGAAACCTGGCGGGGCACTTCCCGGGGGCTCCACGCCGTTGAACTATCCTGCCCCGTTTGCACACGTTGGCGACTAGGCCGTCAGCGCTTGCCGTCTTTGGTGCTGGTGTAGATCGCGTCAGCGTTGCTACACCCAGAATTCGAGATCACCGCGCACCGCGCAGGTACAGCTGCCCACCGGACCAGGCGGCGTCCGCCGATCCGACCTCGGGCTCCCGCGAGTTCCCCGCGGCCAACAACCGGCTCAAGTAAGCGCGATAGCGGTGGCGATCGTGGCGGCCAGCATGGGCGGAGCCATCGGCAGGCGGCCATCGGCCAGACACAGGCGTCGGGTGACTAAGCCGATGGCGCCGGCAACCGCTGCCAGCAGGTACGCCAGCACAACTCCAGAGATGATCGCGTTCCAGCTGAGCCAGCCGAGCGTCATGCCCAAGGACACTGCCAGTTTGATGTCGCCTGGCCCGGGGTGGCCAGTGACAAGGAACGACGCAGCGAGAAGCCCGCTCCAGATCGCACCACCAGCCATCGCGCGCGTCCATTCCGGCAGTGCCCCCTCGATGACCGCCACTGCGCCTAGCGCAACAGCAGTTCCTGCGGCCAACGACAGGCTGAGGCGGTTGGGAATCCGGTGCTCGAGTGCGTCGACGGTCGCCGCAGGGACGCCAAGCACGACGAGTAAAGCTCCAGCAGTTATTGATGTTGGTGGCCAGGTGGCCACACAAGCCCCGGCGGCAGCCACAACGGCCACGAACGCGCCGATATGCCGGCGAGACGGCACAGTTGTGGCGGTGTAGCAAACGATTTGGAGCAGCATTGGCGACATCACGATCGCGATACCAGCACCCACGGCCGCGCGGACGAAGCTCATGGGCGCGCGCTTTGGCGACGAAGCGCATCTTGGACGATCCCCGGGGATACGCGCAATGCGTCAGCTAAGCCAGTGACAACCTGCTGGGGTTGCTGGCGCGGCGCCCGCTCCCAGCCGCTGTAGGTACTGGTCGGGACACCCACGCGCTGGGCGAGTCCGGCGATGGTGAGCCCAGCTCGAACTCGAAGTGCGCGCAGTGAAAGTCCGTCGTCAGCCATCAGATACTCGACGGCGACGCCGAGAACGGCCGCGAGGGTGGCCAGTCCGCGCGGCGACGGGGACTGGCGGCCGTTCTCCCAGTCCCAGATGCGACTGCGGCCGACACCCACAAGCCGCGCCAGACCGGCTTGTGACAGACCTGCGGCTCGGCGAGCTTGCTCAAGACGTCGCGGATTCAGGTGCGGCATGCGTAGTTTCCATCAGCTGTCGGGCGAAACTCCAGGTTAGGACGTATACCGCGCGGTAGCGGGACACGTCAGTGTGGATCTTCACCGGATCGGATGGTCAGGAGTTGGTCCGCGAGCTTCTCGAATTCGTCGCGGTACTCGAGGGTGGTCAGCCAGCGCTCGGGGATGGCGGCGGCGCCGTCGCGGACACCGAGTAAGCCGCCTGCGATAGCGCCCGTGGTGTCTGCGTCATCGCCGCGGTTGACTAGGTCAACGAGAACTTCCTCGAGCGACTGCGGCTGCAGGATCGCCCAGACCGCGTCGGCCAGGGAGTCAGCGACGTAGCCGCCGGTCGAGAGCTGCTCCACCGGGAGGTTCGGGTCGATCTGCAGTGCCTGCCGGACCGCGTCGTTGTCGAGTTCCAGACCGTCGAGCGCAGCAGCGACCGCATCGGCGGGCTCACGGCCGTCGAGCAACAGTGCCGCAACCTCGACGTAGGCGACACACGCCTGCACGCAGCGAGCATCGGCGTGGGTGATCGCGGAGATTTCCGCGGCTTCACGTCGACGCACGGCGGGCGTGTTTCGAGCCAGGGCAGTCGGCAGCGCCCGCATCAACGAGCCGTTCCCCGCGGCACTGCCCTGACCGATCTGCCGAAGAGCGACCTGTCCGCTCTTCATGGGATCACCCGTGGCGGCGAGCTCGGACAGAGCGAAGGCAGTGGTGCCGCCGATGTCGCGTGGTCGGCCGCGATACCAGCTCAGGAAGTGGTCTCCGACATCGCGGAGGGTGTACCCGTCGGCGTAAGCGCGGGCAACCGCGGCGGTCATATCGGAGTCATCGGTGCCCTGCCCGGGACGCCATCGGAATGCGCCGCCTCCGATGATGTCCGTATGCCGTCCGTAGGTCGCGGCGATCTTCTCTGGTGCGCAGAACTCAACCGTCGCGCCGAGAGCGTCGCCTGCCGCGAGACCGAGCAGGCCACCGCGGGCACGGTCCTCCGTCGTAATCGGAGACATATCCACCACCCCTTGTACTCATTTTTTCTGAGTACATGCTACGCCTCATGAGGCGCGTTCACGCCGAGCAACAAGGTGAAAGCGCACTTCCGCGCCGTACCAGGCTCCAGGTTCACCCGATCGTGCTGGGCGGTAGTGCCAGGTGGGGTGGTTGGAGCTAGCGAGCGCCGAACGGCAGCGGCACGCGGTGGCGCTCCACCAGCCAGGGCGCAGGATACGCAGGCGGAGGCTCGCCGCGTCCAGGCCCGGCAGGCGCTGGTGAATCGCGTTGGTACCGCGGTCGACGATCTCGTTGAGGGTGGCACCGTGGACCAGGAGCTGGCCATGCGCTTCCAGGTGGTTGGCCACCCATTCCACGATTTCGAGCTGCGGCTCGGCGCCCGAACGACGCTGCATTACCCGGTTCATGGTCAAGACATGCGGTCGGGAACCGCCGTTTGATGCAAGGAACCAGCGGCCGGCAGTTCAGTCGTGGCGGAGTCCTTCGAGATCGCGGCGTTCGTCGGCGGGCAACGTGGCCATCCAGGTGTCGAAGTCCTGCAGGATGGCCAGCTGGTCACCCTGAGCGGGCTGGATGCTCGCGTGCTGTCCGGTGACCAGCTCGAGGTCGAGACCCGCATCGGTGAGCTCGGCGCTGGAGATCTGCAGGGCACGGCGACGAGCGACCACGGGATCGAACACTGGCAGCTGGCTGTCCGGGTCGCGTCCGCCGGGCAAAACGGGCCGGATCCAGATGAGTCCTTCATGCTCGAGTCGAGCGTGCCGGGCAAGGGCGGCGCGGAACACCTCGGTGCCACCGTCGGTGACGACGAGTTCGGCGCCGGGCAACTGACCGTCGACTTCAGGTTGCTTGCGACCGGTGAGCAGGTCGAGAAGAGCGGCTATGAGGTGCGACGACGTGAGCATGATCGTGTACCCTTTCTTCAGACTTTGAGAACGTCGTCGATTGGCTTGCCGGCGATGTGGGTGACGCCTTTGGCCGTGAGCATGGCGTGGATTTCCTTTCGTTGCGTGTGGCTGTTGCAGATGATGCGGCTGGGTCCCTCGGCGCCGAGCAGGTCGATGCCGTCTCCAAACATGACTTCGTTGGTTTCGGCGTGGAACTTGGCGATCTTGAAAGGGTCGCGTGTGGAGTGGACATACACTTCCTTCTTGGCCGGATTGACCACTCCGTAGGTGTCGGCGTTGGCGCCGTAGTAGTCGGCGCGTGCGAGCAGGCGTTCCGGCTTGTCCCAGATGAGCTTGGGACCGCCGTCGATCGAACTGGTGTCCTTGATCCGCAGGAAGACGGAGCTGGCTCCCCCGGTGAGTTTGTCCTGTTCTTCGCTCATACCCATGCCGCGCGTGATGCCCATGAGGGTGCGACGTTCGGTTGAGGCGAAAACGCCGGTGGCCAGCATGGCTTTCAATCCCTTCGCGGATGTCTGGTGCACCAGCGATCTGCCGTTAACCGCTTGGCTGAGCTCGCCGAGGCGGTTTCCGACGTCGAATCGACTCCAGCTGAGCCATCCGGCGTTTCTGCGCGGCGCCGGGTCGTAGCCGGGGCTCGCTGCGAGCTCGGCGCCGCTGGCGTGTCCGGTGGCGGATGCGACAGCGTCACGCAGGACTTTCACTTTTGCGGGCAGGGCCCAGGTGTGAGCTTCGAGCTGCAGGTCTTTGGCGAAGTGCGCGAGTTCTGTGTCCGTCATCCCGACGGCTTGGTGGGCACGTTCGTGGAAGAGCTCCTGGCGGACCATGTCCTCGATGTTCTTGCCGGTGATCATGGCTTGCTCGATGCCGCTGTGCCCGCCGAGTTCCTGAGCGGTGATGTTGGCCGTGAGGTAGCTGTATTCGCCTTCGTCGTGCGTCATGGGGCAGTTGGCGAGGTTGAGCTGGCCGAGGCGGCGGACGACGTCGGGCCCGTGACCTTTCCCTGCGGGGGCGACGATCTCCAGCCTCCCGCGTAACGAGTACTCGGAGTTGTTCGGGTCGTTGAGGCTGTAGGGCCGGTAGACGGCGTGGAAGCCGTCGCCGAGGTCGATGGCGTACTCCTTACCCGTTGCGCCGTCCCATCGGGCTTTGCCGTCCCAGCTGGCTTGGCCGGTGGCCGAATCGAGCGTCGGCTTGATCCGGGTGGCTTCGCGCAGCACGGCCACGACCTCGTCGCCGCTGGCTTCCGGCGGCAAAGCCGGCATCATCCTGGTGACTACGGTGGTGCCTTCGTGCAGGAACGGTTCGACCGGGTCCACTGTGGTCGCGGTGGCGACAGCGTGGTTGATGGCGTTGAGTTTCTGCTGGTAGTGCGCGAGCATCGCGGCTTCGGCGGCGCTGGGTTCGGCACCGACCGTTGCTTCGACCGTCGTGAGCGCCAGCTCGGCGTCCTTGACCTTCTGCTCCGTGGTGACCGGCGCTGTGCCTGCGGTGATGCTGCCGGCGCCAACGTGGTGGTTCACGCTCTTGGCCGCCGTGATGATCTTGTCGGCTAACTCATTTTTCGTGTCGATGGGCAGTCTTCCGTGGACAGTCTGCTCGACCTGTGTCGGAACGAGGGTCTGGGCGATGTGGAGGGCTTCGAGGAGCTTCTCCTCGGCTTCCTCTGCGACCAGCGTGTGCAGGACGGTGCGCGGGCCTTCCGGGCTGTCGTAGCTGACGACGGTCGCGCTGGACGCGTGAAGGTCGGCGCCGCCGACAAGGATCGGTTCGCCGAAGGCTTTCCCGACGTCGGGTGTCTCGGGGATCGGCGTGATCGGAAGCGGTCCCGAGTCCGGCACCGTTGCGTTCTCGGTCGTCTCGCTAGTCGAGCTGGTCTCTGTCTCGCAGGTCTCGGAGGAAGTCTCGTCCAGGTCGATCTCCACTGAGATGGTGTCGGCAGGGCCGTCTTCTGTGTTCGGAGTGGACGGTGCGATCACGTACGAGGTGTGCGCGGTCTTGGAATTGGTTCCCACTACGACGTCCCGAGGTACTCGAGCGCGCTGGCGGAGGCGACGCCGAGCTCGCCGGTGAAGAACTTGGCGAAGTCGCGGCGCAGGTTCTTCTTGCGTTCCACCGAATAGTCCAGGAACGCCTCGGCGATCTGCGCGGTACTGACCGCGGACGCGGCGATGCCATGCTGTTTGGCCGCGCGCGCTCGCATGGGAGCGACCCATGTCACCTGGCTTTGTGCGGCACCGACGTGGGCGGCGGAGTGCAGCATGGCCCGCCATTCGGCGTCGGGCACGGCTTCCAGGCGTTTGATCACGGCATGCGCCGCGCCGGGATTGACGTGGATGCCTTTCGGCAGCCTTCCTGCGAGGTGGGCGTCGTAGAGCTGGTGGTAGACCGTGGTGGTGCTGGGCCGGTAGTCGACCGCTAGTTGATCGTGGCCGTAGTTCTTGAAGGATTGGCCGTAGTCGACCGGCACGAGCCCGCCGTCCTTGGTGCGGAGGACGTTGCTGTGATGGGAATCGTGATTGCCCAATGCCCAGCTGGTGACGTGCAGCCCGACGATGGCGTCGACGTCGGCTTGCGACCAACTCGACGGCGAAGGCGACATCTCGGTGGCGCCGGTCAGCATCGGCTGGACCGAGACCGGCTTCCCGCCGATCTTTGTCGCGTACACCGGAACCGCGGGCAGGCCGGCACGGGCGAGCGCGCGAGACGCCGCGGACTCGGCGTGGATCACGGTGCCGCCGCGTTGGCCGCCTTCGCCTTTCGCCAGCCACGTCGTTCCGTCCGGGCCTGTGTGGAGCGTCTTCGGGTAGGTACCGCCGAGGGTGGCCGGTTGGCCCGGTCCAAAGTCCCATGCAGCGACGGTGGCGGGGTCGACAGGTTTCGGCGCCGCGGCATGTCCTGCCTGAGCGTGGCGCAGCGCAGCGAGCATCTGCGCGTGCTGCGCACCGAATGTGCCTTTCGGCGGCGCAATCGGCGGTGGACTTGCCGGCTTTGTCGCCTGCGGAATGACGCCGGAGACGTGCTGGAACAGCGACTTCACCAGCTGCGACTTCGTTGCCGCACCGACGTGCTCGCTGCTCATCAGGCCGATGCCGGTCACGAAGGCGCGCAGCTCAGCGAGTTGCTGTTGGTGGGCCCAGGAGTCGACGCCGGTCGTGCACGTCGTGAGGAGAGCCGAGTGGTCCACCAGCGGCGCCACAGGATTCCAGGAAGCCGACACCGCGGTGGCGGTCGCCAGCTGATGCGTGGCGTCGACGAAGGTAGCCGCCTTGCTGATCGCGTCAACGCTGTCGAGGGCCTGCAGCTTGCCACCCGAGGCGTCGAGCATCTGATGCAGGGTTGCGGCGCTGTCTGAAAGCTGTGCCAGTTGGTCGGCGCGTGCCGCGGCGAGCTTCTCGAGTTCACCGCGTTCGTCCGCGGACGTTGTTGCACGCAGCGTTTTCAGCATTTGTTGTGGGTTGAGGACCTGCGCGTGCGACGGGGTGAGCTGGCCAGCCTGTTCGGCGGCGGTGATGGCCACGGCCAGTTCGTGCGCTTGGACATGCGTGAGGGCTTGGTCGGTCTGGTGTCGGGCGGTGGCGACCGCGTGCTGGAGGTCGTTGCTGAGCGCTGGGTTGTGCGCGGTGGCGAGCCTGTTCTCGGCGGCGATCAACGCGGCGACCGCGTCCGGGTGGGCGCCGGTCGTGGTGTCCAGCGCGGCGAGCGCGGAGGTGAAGTCGGCTTGCGCGCCGGCGATGTCGGCGGCGGAGGCGTGCCACGGTGAGAAACCTGGCGGCAGGCTCATCTGCGGCGTTTCGGCGAAGGCGGGGTGGGTCTGTTCCCATTCGCTGAGGGTTTTGCCGCCTACCGTGTCGCCTGCCCACAGTGCGAGGTAGCGGTCGTGGGCAAGGGCTTGGATCTTCTTCTTCGACTCGGCGTCGGCCGGATAGGACGGATCCAGCCAGTGCTCCAAGGGCTCCCTGCCGACCAGCGGCCCATACTTGAAGCCGCCGGCCGCGGCGAGAGCCTCGAGCTCCTCGGGGGTCAGGTCGTGCAGGAAGATCGCGCACTGGGCACGCAGGCCCGCAGTGAGCTTGGCCGCCGCGGCGTCGTCCAGCTTGGCGATCTCGGCCTGAGCGTCGGCGACGGCTTCGACGAACAGGGCGTAGCGCTGCTCGATGCCGTCGGGCAGGTCGACGATCGGCTGTGCCCACGGGTCGTCCGGGTCGACTCCGCCGAGCGCGAAGGCGGTCACCGCCCCGAGCACCTCGAACTCCTCGGCTGTGTCGTCGCTGTTCTCGACGACCGGTTCGCCGCCGGCGGTGGGTGCGACGGCGTAGGAGGCGTGTGTGGTCTTGGAGTTGGTGCCCATCACGTCGCCTTACGGCCGCAACAGGTCGTCGATCTGTGCCTGCACGGCGGCCGCGAGGTCTGGTGCCGGCGACATCGGTTCAACGCGGACGGCGGGTGCGATCGGCGAGTTCTCCCACAGCGCCAGGCACGCGGGCAGCTCGTCGGTCGGCGTGGTCGCGATGCGTTCGCGCCACGTCTGGCACGCCTGGTATTCCCGCGGCACCCACTCGATGTGCCGGGTCACCGTGGCACCGATATCGAGCCCGAGAACGGCGACCGCGGTGGTCGGGGCGCCGTAGTCGGGTGACCAGCCCAGCAGGATCCACAGCTGCCGCATCAGGCACCTCCGGGGAGCAGCGAGGCCATGTACCACACGGACGCCGCGAACGCGTCAGGCACACGGGCATGCAGGTCCACGCGGCCTTCGGCGGTCATGACGGCGCCGTGCAACGCGTACTGAGCGGGGTTCTGGCTGATCAGGGTGAGCCGGGCACCGAACAGGCCGACCGCGGTCGCGATGCGGTCGCGACGTGACAGGCCGGTCAGGATGACCGGGAGGTCGGCGGGGAGGTTCGCGGCGAGCCAGTGCAGACCGGGCAAGGCCCAGGTGTCCCAGTTGGTGTTCTCCCGCACGGTCTGCAGGTTGATCGCGACGGCCGGCGGCTCGGTGTCGGCGGCCCAGGTGGCGTAGCGCTGGAGGTCTTCGAGCCGGAACCAGTACAGGTTCGGCACGGCGGCGATTCCGGCGCGGGCGAGTTCACCGGCGAGCAGCAGCGAGCGGCGCATGTTGATCAAGTGCTCGGCGCGGGGCCAGTTGCCGTAGATGGAGTAGTTCGGGGCGAGAACGAGGTCGAAGCGCAGGGCGGCGATGTGGTCGATCAGCTTGTCGCGGTGGCGTGCGGTCCAGAAGGCCTCGACGAGCGGGTCTTCGGCATAGCCGGAGAGCACCGTGAGT
The DNA here is from genome assembly GCF_042734395.1 of Amycolatopsis sp. NPDC059657. Lineage (NCBI taxonomy): Bacteria > Bacillati > Actinomycetota > Actinomycetes > Pseudonocardiales > Pseudonocardiaceae > Amycolatopsis > Amycolatopsis sp. NPDC059657. The sequence continues at coordinate 58,058 of NZ_JBHWEB010000011.1, forward strand.
GTGGACGTGGGCAGCTCGAGGATCTCGGCGGCGGTCTTGTCCTGCTGCCAGCGGGGATAGATCTGGTGGGTGCGCGGCGAGAACACCCGCCGCAGCCCGATCGCGTACGCGGGCCGGCGCGCCGCGGCATCGAGCTCGGCGACCGCGGATCCGTCGACCTGCGGGATGAACCTCGGCAGCCCTTTCGGCAGCGTGCCGGGAATGGTGATGTCGTCGAACTCGAGCGTGTCGCCGACGTCGGCCATCCAGGCATGGATGTCGGTACGGGAACCGCAGCGAACCGGGCAGCCCCCGCAGGTGGTGCGGGCGCAGCCGCAGTAGGCGCAGTCGGAATTGCAGCCTGAGCAGAGCGGCGCGAGCACGATGCCCGGGTCGGCGTCGGAGCCGGAGTACCACGGGCAGCGTCGGCAATCGCAGCGTGCCGCTGGCGCAACTCGCGATGGAAGTCCCAGGAAAGTAGCCATGGAAATTTCCCCTTATACTGCAACAGTTTTGCCGGTGATCTGGTCCGCGAGCAGGCGCAGTGAGGCGCGATCGTGCTCCTCTAGAGGAGTGTCGGCAGCGACGAGTGCACGTAACGCCGCCAGAGCGTTGTCGACGAGCTGGCGGTCAACCACAGGGACTTCATCGGGGCCAGTGCGGAGTTTCGCCGCTCGAGCGTTGTTGGCGTTGGCATGAACGCGTTCCGCCGCGGTAAGCGCCTCGTCGGGGGAAAGGCCGTCGTGGTCGGTGGCGATGGCAAGCGCGGTCGGCAGCAGGTTCATGCGGCTGGTGTTCTTGACCGCGGCCCAGATGTCGTTGGCCGCTTCCTCGCGGCCTCGGCGCAGTTCGATGAAGCGGATGCGGGTATGGAGGCTGACCTTCGCCTCGTCCATGTCCTCGGACAGCTCGCGTGGCAGCTCGGCGAACGCGCGGACGAGTTCGCGGGCCTTGCGAGGGCTCAGCTGCAAACCGAGCCTGCTCAGCACTTCGGCCCAGGGCGCGGCGCAGGTCGTGTCGGTGCCGCGGATGCGTTCCATGGCTTGAAAACGGTCAGTCGGGTCGTCGATCTCATAGACCTCGGACGGGACCGCTCGTCCGGCAGCGATCAGCTTGCCGAGCAGGACGGCACAGCGATCCAGCATTAGGGCCGCGGCGAGTTCCCCGGGCCGCAGGTCTTCGCGGGCGAGGTTCTCCACCAGCTGCCAGATCCGCCGCTCCTCGTCCGAGAGCGGCCCCGGGCACACGATCGCCGGCAGCTCGGCGAAATGCGGATTGTCGGGCCGATGCACCGCACCCCAGCGGCACGCCCGCAGTCGCCGTTCCCCCGCCGCGAGCCTCAACGCTGGAGGCTGGTGCTCGTCAGCGCGGATCTCCTCCACCAGGACCGGCTGGAGCACGCCGACCGTGGAGATCGAGGAGATCAGGTCGACCAGCTCGATCGGGGTGGTGCTATCGCCGGGCTGGCGTCCCTGCGCCTCGGTGAACGGGCTGCCCTCACCGCGCAGCGGCAGGAGCGCGAACCGGCGCTGCCGAAGCCGCGGCGACAGGCCGAGGTCGTGCAGGGCGGTCACGACGGCCTCGCTCGGCTTAACACCGAGACCAGCTCGCCGTCGCTCTCGTGGAGTGGGACCGCGATCTCGGCGAGCAGACCGTCGCGGCGAAGGCGAGGCAAGGTGGTCGCCAACGCTGGGATCCGCGTGGACTCCGCCATGGCTCGGGCGTGGGCGCGCAGGTCGACGAGCCGGCGGTCCAGGACATGTTCGGCGGCGCCGGACAGCACGATCAGAACCTGAGGGAAGCGGGCGTAGTGCTGGCGCCAGGCCGGTCGGCCGCTGCTGGTCGGGTGGGTGGGGATGTAGTCGTGGTAGCGGACGTAGGCGCGCAGTTTCTGCGCGAGTCTGGCGACTGGCATGGTCGCGCGGTCGAGTTCGATGAAGAAAGTGCGCTGCGAGCGTTGTCCGGCTTCCTCGGCGACATAGTGCAGAACGGCGTCTGCGATCACGCGGCTCCGGCTCTTGCGCTCCTGGAAGTGGTGCGCGACCTCCGGCGTCCAGGACAGCGCGCCGCAGTCGTGCCCGCGCTCTCGGGCGGTCTCGACGAACGCGAGACCGGTCTCGACGACGTCGAGAGCGTGGTCCTGGAGCAGATTCACGACCGCTGGTCCGGGAATCCGGTAGGGCCTCGGGTCTACCCGCCGGGCGGCTTCCACTGTGGACGCTCCGGTCGTGGTGACAAACCAGGTCAGCGGCCGATGCTCGCGGGTCACGCGGTCGGCCAGGCCGGACCTGCGCAGTGCGAGCAGCTTGTGTCGGACGGTGCGCGCAGGAGTTCCTGGGGCGATCAGGCGGGCGATCTGGTCGGTGGCGACCAGGCGATGCCAGTAGAGCGCGGTCAGTGCCTCGCGCTGGAACGGATCGAGGGGCATCGGCTACTCCATCCGCGAGTCGAGGTTGACTCCGGCGCCGCTCCCCCGTGTCGGCGGGCGCCCGCGCTGGGATTTCGGCGGCGGCTGGTTGCCACGCAGGGCGTCGATGATGCGTTCGTCGAGGTCCTCGAGCTCGTCCAGGACGTCTCCGATGCGGCGGCGGGCGAGGTTCTTGTCCAGGCAGGCGTCGACCTCGTCGTTCCATTCGGGGTGGAAGTGCTCGGCGAACTCGTCGTCCACGTGCAGCCCGCGGATCTTGAACGGCGTGGTGCGCTGCCCCTGCAGGGTCACGGTCACGACGTGGTGGAACTGCTCGAGCTCGGTGATCGTGCCTGGCTGCACGAGCCCGCCGAACTCGCGGGCGACGGTGCGCGCGCCGTCGATCGCCGCGGCCGAGCTCATCAGCAGCGACTGGTTCTGCAGCAGCGCGCGACGGGTTTCCTGGGTGAGCCGGTCGGGCATCTGGTTCATCGCGTGCAGGGCGACCTTGTACTTGCGCAGCTGCTCGAGAATTGCGGCGAGGTAGCCGCGGGAGGCGCCGTCGACGGCAGCGAGCTCGTCGACGAAGGCGTCGCACCTGCGGCGCTGGTCGGTCGGGGTGTCCGCGCGGGAGCGGCCGGCGCGGAACAGGTCGTAGATCATGAAGCTGGTGATGAGCTTGTTCGTCTCGCCGCTGCCGGTGGTGCAGACGAACACGATCTTGCCGGTGTCCATGGCCCTGCGGACGTCGTAGGTCGTGCGGGAGCTGCCAAGGAACGCCGAGAGGGTGGGGCTGGTACGCAGCCGGTTGATGATGTTGGTGACCACGGTGGTCGCGTCGGCGGCCAGTTTCGGGAAGCTGTCCGTCCAATAGCGACGAACGCTCGGCTTGAGGTAGCGCAGGATTTCCTGGCGCCATTCCTCGTTGTCCAGCAGCGTCGGGATCTGGAAGATCGTCGGCGCGCACTCGGCCGGGAGCCGCATCGCGAGGTAGCACAGTGCCTCGCAGGCCTTGGTGAGGATGGACTTCGCGCGCGGCGCGGCGTCGCCCCAGCCGAGCGCGGTGGCGAAGGAGGTGACGACGGCATCGACTCGGTCTTCGATGTCCTCCTCGGAGAACCCGTGCATGCTCAGCGGGTTCCAGCCGGGAAGCTTCTTGTCACGACCGCGGACGTCGAGATTCACCTCCCACAGTCGCTGGCGCAGGGCCGGGTCGGACAGGTACGGCTTGGCGCGCTTCCAGCCGTCGGCGTGCGGGTCAAGGAACCACACTCCCCCGCCGAGCCGCGCCAGCTCGATCGCTTGCGCGAGAGCCTGCTCGGTCTTGCCGAAGCCCGCCTTGCCGAACCGCGCCGAGAACAACAGCTCCCTGATCGGGATACCGACGAGACGCTCCTCGCCGTTGACATCAGTGACGTACCCAAGCCGGACCAGACCTGCGTCCGGCCGGTACGTCGGCACCTCGCGCGGCGCCGGGAGTACCCAGCCACGACTGCGCGCAATCGCCGGGGACTGACAACGGCCGGACGGCGGCTTAAGCAGAGCCGCGATCTCGCTCGCCGTCACCAACGACCGGGGGTGAGGTTTCGCCAGGCCAGTGAAGAACCTGCGGTCAAAGAGCCGCCGGACCAGCGGGGTGTCGGCCCCCAGCTGGAAGCCGAGTACTCGCTTTCCGCGCACTCGCCACCAGTTGTCGCCCCGGTAGATGTCGAAGGCTCCGATCACGCTGCGCAGGTGCGATTCCGCGCGGCCGGGGATTTCCGACTGGCAGCGGATCAGCAACTGCACAGCGAAGACCGGCTCGTCGGTGACGAACTTGTTCGGCTCCGTGATGGTCGGCCGCGTAGTGCGGGCCGGGGCTCGTCCGCCGCGAGCGGCGGGGACGAACTCGCCGACAATCTCAACCGCAGCCTCCGCAAGGCCGCTCCCCAGCGAGCGGAGAATGCCGTCTTGTTGCTGGGTGGATTGGCGGGCGAGATGGCGGATTCTGGCCGGTGTCAGCGGGATCAGGTCAACGCAGACGTCCACCGATTCGCCGAGATCGGGCCGGACATCGCCCAGTGCGTTCGCCAGCGACTGCAACGGATCGTCCGGGCGCACCGGCAACGCCTTGAGCGCGCGGTGCGCAGGCCCTTCCAATATCAACTCGGCCCGCGCGACGTGAACGCGCCCCTGGGCGGTTTGAGTGGCAGCGGAGGCCTGCTGAGCCAGAATGTAGCGGAGCGAGGTCATCGCGCACCCCGGCTTCCGGCCGTCAGCGGGGAGGTCGTTTCACCTCGACGCTGGGCCGGGGAGACGTCTCCCTCACCGGCGGTCGTTTCTCCCTGATCGTCATCCGCCGGGGCGCTTCGGCGGATCTCGACGTCGGGATAGGAGAGCTTGTTGATCACGCCAGTGATCGACGCGCGTCCCTCCACACTCATGGTCATCTTCCCATAAAGATCATCTGTGCTAAAGCGAATCCGGACACCGACCACCGACCTCGGCACCCACCCGTGCACCGGCCGGACCCGGCCGAGCTGGTGCGCGACCGCCAGGATCCCCTGGACGGTCGGGTCGAAGGTGGCGGTGGGGAGAAGGTCGTATCTGACTCTGGAGCGGAGGTGGCGGGAACGTAAGTGTCGGTGGAGGACATAGACCGCGATCGCGATCGCGACGACCGCAGTGGTCACCCACCACAGCGCGCTGCTCGAGAGCAGATGGTCCGTACCGAGCGCCTGCGGCGCACTGTTTCGTGGCATGACCTGGCGGTCATGCGCGCGGGAGAACAAGTCGGCTTTTTGAGCAAGCCTTGCCCACCCACTCTGACCAGCGGAAATGTGGCCTGGAGGTGTGATCGCCAACGGCGAGCCAACACCCAGCCCAACCGCGGGGCCAACGGCAAGATCGGCCGTCCAGCTGTCCATGGCGAATCCCTTCACGCGAGGGGAGCTTTGTCAACAAAGACATGCGTTCGGAAGCGACCGTTTGATGCACGCCACCGGCAGGCAATGCGTGGTGCGCTCCTGTTACAGGCACGAAGCGAAACCTGGCGCGATGCAACGGCCCGGGATGCGCAGCCGATGTCATACCCACTGAGCGAAGATGGAGAGGGGCACGTCGTGACACGCAGAGAAGCGGTCCAAGCTCGACTGGATGGCCTTGTGGCTGGATTCGCCCGGTACGTCGACAGCTACGACCGGCTGACCCCCTTCACCACCCAGCAGGCAGTCGCCCACCGCACCACGATCGCGAAACTGGAATCAGCCGGTGGAGTCGCCGCAGCCGTGGCCGACCGCGAATTCGTACTCAGCCTGCATAAGACGCTGCTGACGTGGGGACTGGGCAAGCGCGGCTCATACCTTGTGCCCGAGGACGAGTTCTTTCGCGCACTGCAGGCCGCTAAGCCCGCGCTGGAAGAACTGGAGCCATTGCACATCTCGGACACGGCCGCGTCCAGCGACGTCGCCGATCGAATCTGGCAAGTGCTGGACAGTCTGGGCGTCGTAACCAACAAAGCCCGTCTGGTCGCCGGCACGAAGACTCTTCACCATCTTCTGCCGAACTTGGTAGTGCCAATGGACCGCCTGTGGACAGGCAGGTTTTTCGGGCTTCACCCGTACGAGTGGCAGTCTGATCAGCAGCGCACCTTCCGCCGCGTCCACACCGCGTTCGCGACCGTGGCGCAGGCGGTCACCCCTGAAAGCTATGTGACAGGCGCAGGCTGGAGTACCAGCCCCGCGAAGGTGCTCGACAACGCCCTGATCGCCTACGGCCGAATCGAACTGTCCCGCGGCCAGATCGCCGGCCAAACCGCACATTGTGTGTCGTTCAAGGTGGACGGGCTGCCACCGGCAAAGAGCGAGGCTCTTTCCATACTCGGCCCCCAGCATCCGCATGCGCCCCGGGTACAGGCATTGCTGCACGCCGCCAGAGAAGCGATCGCGCAGCAAAGTTTTACACCTGCGATAACGGAGCCCGTGACGTTGGAACTGACAGTTCAGGTCGCGGTCGGCGACAGGATTCCGGATGCCACCAACATGCTCGGCGGCGTGGCCGATGTGCTTGAGAACAAAGCATCTCGAGGTGAGCTGCCGCATCTAGGCGATCTCAGGTCCGTATGGCTCTATGGCAACGATCGACAGATCAAGCAGGTCACCTACCGAGAAATCAGTGGCCCCAAGACCTTTTACACAGTCACAATCCAAGCAACCCAGTAACCCAAGATCTACAACTGCGAAGGACGACCTCAACCAACTCTATCATTCGATAGTTTGCCACCCTTGAATTAATTCACGCACAGAATTCATTGTCGTCGACCACTCGGAAATTCGATTTCCATCCTCGTCCACAACTTCACGCTCGCGCACCGAAAGCCATGGGTTATTTGGGTCGAAAGCGTGCTCCAGTTGATCCAGAAAGATAATCGAATTCTGAACGTATAGAACCTCGCCTAACCTGTACATCGGCCACGACATCAAGAAGTTGCTTTCGCCAGGATCGGTCATTGCGACCATCAGGCACGAGGTTACTTCGTCGCTAGTATTGAGGCGGAGAATTGATTGCCGCCAACTCCGACGGTAGTCAGAGACAGTCCAGTAGCCCAATGGCGCGTGAAATGTCTCGGAGAAGTCGCCAATGCGCACCCTGCCGACGGCGACCGACTTGTCGCCGTCGGCTTCTTCAACACGCTCAATGTCGATTGAAAAAATTGCCCTAATCTCCTACTCGATTCAGATCCATATCGTATGTCCCAAGCCTGTCGCCTCTGCGATTAAACATCTTCCACCCTCGGGTGTTGTGTTCGTCTACATCTTTTGTGATGAACCTTCTTCCATCAGTGAATACCTCCTGGCCGTGCGAGTTGAAGTGAGCCCTCTGCGGCGGAATCCGCTGGGTGAACCCTAGTTGCGCCGCCAAATCACGACGCGTGGGCCCGTACAGTTCCCAGTTGGCATTGCTACGCTCTGCCACACTATCAGGGTGGTACGGATCGCCCTTCAAGGCTGGCGACGAAGTATACCCGTCCGCAAGCTCGTCGCAGTTATGGACCAGAACCGCGAACGCGCCCGCGATGACATGGTACGTGTGGTCCGAGTCGACCGTCAGGTTGTGCACCTGCTGAACAGATGACCATGCTCTCGTAGCCACGACCCGAACGGATACGCCCGCATCGGTTTGAAGCTCATCCCCGGGCGACAAACGTGATGCGGGGACCCAACCACCGAGCCGGGATGACCAGAATGGATGCCCGGCCGTGGCGACCAACTCTCCGCCGCTCGCTTCGCCTTGAGCACCAGAAACAGTGATCGCAACTAGGTGCTTTTCGCCTTGTCCGACAATTGTTCTGACAACCTTGCGAACCGAGAACTCGCCAGTCTCGGGGTTGACAGCCTTAACCTTGTCATCGAGAGCGACATGCTCAATTGGCCTACGAGTGCCGTCAGCCATCAAGACTAGCGTGCCGGGAACAAAGCTGTTGCAGGCCTTCTCGATGCGCTTTTCGGCGTCCCGGAATCGGACGAGGTCCGCAAGAGCTTTACTCCGTCTTGTAATCCAGTTGATTGTCGTTTTGAAGGCGTCAATGAGCTTATCGATGACCTTGCCGAGCTTGGCCACCTTGCCCCAAGGCAAAGCGGTGACGATCTCCCATCCGCATTTCAGGGCACTGAAGTTGTTGATGCAGTTGTCGACTACACCCTTGACGCCGACGATGTCGGCAACGACGGCGCCACCTTCGGCGATAGCGACCTGGACCCAGCTTCGCTTGTCGTCAGCTAATTTCTTGGCCTCCTCGTACTCGGCTTCGCTAAGCCCCGATTCCTTGAGCGCCCGCGCTTTGTTCATCGCGGCCACAAACGCTGGCGGCGGCTCGATCCAAAGACGGTAGACGAAAACGGTGATGATCCACGCGATCCTGGTGAAAATCCACTTGATTGCAGCGAACAGGCCTCCGCCGTAGATCCTGGTTACGACCTTTTGCTTGTGCACAACCGTGTAGGTTTTCCAGTACAGGCCGTTGGGGTCGGAGTTGGTGACCGGTGAGTTGTTGGCGTAGGCGTACCCGTTCATCTGCTGCGGGTCGGCGGTGTCCATCACCGGGTCGACGGAGACGAACCGTCCGGTCGCAGGGTCGTATTGTCGGGCGCCGAGGTTGGTCAGGCCGGACTCGTCCTTGGTGCCGCCGACGAAGCCCTTGTCGTCGGGCCAGCTCTTCGGCTGTTCACCGCGGGGGTTGCCGAACGGGTCCTGCTGGCGATTGGTGACCTCGAGGTTGTCGGCGCGCACCGAGGTCGACGAGGTGCCTTGGTGGTCGTCGAGAATCCAGGACAGGCCGGCGTTGCGGCCGGTGGAGCGCACGGCGACGGCTGCGCCGTCGTGGGTGTAGTAGCGCCTGGCGGTGACGGCCTTGGTGGTGTTGTCGAGGATGAGCTCCATGCCACCGAGGTAGAGGGTGGTGATGCCGGATTCCCGCTTGACCAGCCGTCCGCCGTCGGCGTCGTAGATGTACTCGGACTTGCGGCCGTCGTGCTGGGTCATCTTCGAGTTGCGGCCGGCGGGGTCCCACTCGAGTGTCTGCGGTGAGCCGCCGACGTTGCGGGAGGTCATGTTGCCGGTCTTGTCGTAGCCGTATTCGTCGCGTGAGGTGCCCTTGGGTCCGGTCTGGGTGACTGTGCGCAGGGTGTGCGGCTGGGAGCCGTCCGGGGCGCCGTAGGAGTAGTCGCGGACGGTGTCACCTTCGGCGCGGTGCTGGATCTCCTTGGTCCGGTTGCCACCCTTGTCGTACTTGTACTCCGAGTAGTACGGCGCGCTGCCGCCGAGGATGCCGACCTTGGGTTCCTGCTCGCACTTGCCGTCACCGGGGGTGAACGCGCTAGTCATTCGCCGCAGGTAGTCGTAGTTGAAGCACTGGACGTCGGAGATGTCGGCGAGGCGTTTGACGTTGCCGGCCGCGTCATAGGTGTAGGACCGCTTGGCCAGTACCGCTCCGGCGACGGTGTTGCGCTGGATGTCGACGGTGGAAAGACGGCGCGTGCCTTCCTCGTAGCTCATCTGAGCGGTGACCTTCTTGCTGCCTGTGCCCCACGACTGCAGCAACGTGTCGCCGTACTTGGTGTACAGGTGCTCCTTGACGTAATCGTCGATACCCCAGGTCTCGGTCTGCAAGCCGAGATCGTTGTAGCGGTAGTTGATCGTCTCCGCAGCCAGGCCACCCGCGGCAGGCTGGGTCTCGGAGGTCACCTTGCCGGTCTTGGAGTCATAGCGCGTCTGGAAGGCATAGGTTTTCGCCAGGTTGCCTTCGACACCGGGGACGGTCACGCTCGAGGACGTGGGCCGGTTCGCGTCGTCGTAGCCGTCGACCTTCTTGACGTAGGCCTGGTCACCGACCCAGCGAGTCGACGAGTCGGGCTGGCCCTTCTTCAGCGTGTCGTAGGTCCAGCTCGCGGTCTTGACCTCGGGCTTGTCGGACGCGGGCCGTTCGAACTCGGTTTTCTTGCGGCCCAGCTCGTCGTACTCGGTGCGGACACGAGCGCCACGCGCGTCGGTACTGGTTTCCAGGCGGTCGAGTTCGTCGTAGGTATAGGTGCTCGTGCCGCGGTCGGGGTCGTGTGCGGCGGACTGGCGGCCGAGCTGGTCGTACTCGTAGCGCCACTTCGCCCCGTCCGGCCCGGTCAGCGAGTCCTGCAGCCCTCGGTTGTCGAAGGTGTAGCGGGTCGCGTCGAACGGGCTGTTGCCGTCACGACCTTCGTGCTGGCGACGTTCGGTGATTCGGCCGTGGACATCGGAGATGACCGTGGTCGTGGTCCCGCCCTCCGGCGGGATGACCGTCACACGGTCACCGCCGTAAACCGACTTCGTGCTCCACTGCGGCACGTTGAGCTTGAGATACGTGGACAGGGTTTCCCGGCCACGCGCGTCGTACTCGGTGATCGTCTGGTTCGGCACATCGTTCGCCGTGACGCCGACGAGCTCGCCGGAAGGGGCGGCCTCGTCGTAGTGGGCAGCGTAGACCTTGGCTTGCAGGCCGCGTGAGTCGTAGAACCAGTCGTTGATGATGCGCCCGCCGCCGACGGCGGAGAGCTGCACTTGCCGTTCCCGCAGGAGCCCATCATAGAGGGTGTAGGAGGTGTTGTAGTTCCCGTTCTGCTGCAACGCTTTGGCCGTGACCACGGTCGGGCCGTCCACCCGGTACTGGTAGGCGAACTCGCTGGTGGCGGATTCCCCGTGTTCCTTCGAGCGTCCGGGCGCCCAGCCACGGATCGTTCGGCCGAGTGCGTCGTAGTCGATGTCGACGCGTTCGTCGGCCGCGCCGATCTCGGAGATCGCCTCGCCCCAGGCCGGGTCCAGTGTGGTCACGCTGCGGTGCTTGAGCGGGTTGGTCTTGGTGATCGTGCGCAGCGGGAACCCGGGGCCCGGGGCGTACGCGGTGGTGACCTTCTCGCCCTTGGAGTTGGTGACCTCGGTGGGACGGCCCAGGTCGTCGTGGACGGTGCTCTGGGTGAGCTTGTAGCCGGTCGCGCTCCCGGTCCACCGCTCGGTGGCTGTCAGGTTGCCTTTCGTCGGCGGGGTGCCGCTGGCCTGATAGTCGTAGGAGGACTTGGCGTCGGAGACGACGTCCTTGTCCGTGACGTTCTTCGCGCCGCAGAGCAGTCCGACGGTGCGGACGTGGGCGGGTTTGGTCAGGATCCAGGCGTCGGTGTTGTAGGCGTAGGTGGTGGTGGCACAGGCTTCGTCGCCAGGTTTGTCGACGTCGCCGTAGTCTTCGACCTGGTTGGTGTTCCCGTAGTCGTCGAACTGGTTGGTGATCTTGGTGCGCCGCCAGGTGCCGTCGCCGAGCAGCGTCCGGCCGCGGGTGGCGGAGATGTTCGTCATGAACGCCCGGTCTTCGCCGTCCTCCGCGGTCGGCCCGATGACCTTCGGGTCCTTGATGGACGCCGATACCAGCTTGGTGCCGTCATATTCCAGGGTTTCCCGGGAGAACCCGGCGAGGCTCTCGTGGTCGTCGATCTCGACGTTCTCGGAGTCCTTCACCTTCGCCGGGCGGGTCTCGGTGTCGGAGATCCGGTCGCCGGCCATACCGCGCATGAAAGTCTCGACGGTGATCGACTGCGGTGTGCCCGGTTCACCGGAGGTGGTGCGCACGGTGCCGAAGCCCCGCCACTGCGACCACGTCCGTTTCTTCATCTCGGTGAACTCGGCCTCGTCGAAGTGCCAGGCCGCGCCACCTTCGTAGTCATAGAAGGTCTTTTTCTGCGCGGAGCGGTCTTGACCGCGGATGTTGTCATCCTCAATGACCGCTTTGACGACGTATTTGTGGAACCAGCCCTGCTCCGCTTCGTAGCCGTGGTCGGGCAGCCACCACATCGGGTAACACAGCAAGGTGTTGTGTTCCGGGCTCGAAGGCATGGTGACGCCGTCGACGCACTCCGGGTCGGAGTACTTGATCGTGGTGGTGCCGCCGGTCTCGTTGCGGACCTTCTCGATCCGGTTGCGAGTGATCAGCGGAAGCCCGCGGTCGTTGGCGACCCGGTTGGGTTTGGCCAGCGGGTAGAACAGGACCTCCGGCAGGGTCACAGGGTCACCGGCGAGACCGGTGTGGGTAATGCCGGCGAGCCACAGCGCGGGCGAGAGCCCATCGCCGGTGTCGGGGAACTCGTGCCGCAACCGCCACGAGTCAACGTCACGCCACTGCGCGGGGCCTTGCACATCATCACGACGGACCTGGGTGAGAACCTTGAGCAGTCGCTTGCGGCTGAAGAACGCGGGCGAGTACTTGTTCTCGCACTTGTCGCCGTCCTTGCAGATCTCGTCGAACGGCACGTCCGGCCACGAGCGGGCCGTGTCCTTGTTCAGATCCTCGGGCTTGCAGGCAAAGTCGTCGCCGGGCAGGCACCGCTCGACATAGTCGAACCAGACCCGGTTCGGCGCGGGCTGATACAGCGCGTCGGCGCGCAGGCCGTACTCGATGCGTCGGAGCCAGCCGTCCGCGACGTAGGGGGTCTGCTTGTCGGCTTTCTGCTCGCGGCCGTAGAAGTTCTCCTCGACGTCGTAGTAGTAGGTGGTCGCGTTACCGTTGGGATCGACGACGTAGTCAAGGTTCCAGCGGTAGGCCTGATTGCACCAGGAGTCGGTGAACTTGTCCTTGTGGCACGGCTCGTCGGCGTTGTTGCCGAACACCGGGACGGTGAAGGCGGAGTTCGTATCCGGCTTTCCTTCACGCCACCCGGGAAGGCGGTTCAAGCCGAGGAAGTACTGGGTTCCGTTGGTGCTGGTGACCTTCCAGTGCTCGCCGTCGTCGTCACCGTTCTCCGCGCCGGTGAGCCGCTCGATACGCGAACCATCATCCTGCTTCGGCCGCCAGTAGTCACCGTCTTTGACCAGTTCCGAGGAGATGCCGTTGAGGTGCAGCACAGCGTTGTCGGTCGCCCAGCACAGATCGCCAGTCTTCTCCTGCCCGGGTGCGAGGTCCTCCGAGCAAGCCTTATAGCGGCGCTCGATGTAGCCGAGGCCGCCCAGTTCCCAACCGTCACCGACGGCGGAAGCTTGGTTGTTGGTGGCGCTGGTACGGCCATCAACGGCGCCGGAGCTATAGCCGAGGCCGATCGTCGGCGCCGAACCGATGCTTGGCGGCGGGACACGCAGCGGGACTGAGTAGGTAAAGTCCCCGCCGGAACCGCCTGCGGACCATTTTCCTGTTGGAGACAACTTGGTCGCCTCAAACGAACCACCCGCACCAGACGGCGTAGCCTGAGCAGCCAGTACACGCTTGGTCGAGCCCTTGTCCTGCGTACCGGGCAAGGTGACCTTCGCCGTCAGGCGACTGCCGACGGCCCGGTTGTCCGAACGCAACGGAGTGCCGACCCGGCACTGCGGCTTTTCCGGCGTGACCAGCGCGCATTCCGGCAGCTCGAACAGCCGCAGACGCGAGCCATAGTCACCACCGAACGCCGTTGCGAACCCGCTGTAGTCCAGCTGCACCGACACCTCGGCGCCGCTCGCCCCACCGGCATCAGCCACCGCCAAGACCATGCCGTTGATCGCGGCGGCCTGGGCGACCTTCTGGTCGAAGGTCTGCACCCGGACCTTCGACGAGGTGCCGGCGGCGCGGGCGTTCGCCTCACCTGCGGCGAGCGACACCGACACCGGCAGCGTGCCGGCTTTGTGGAGTTCGCCGTCGGTGTTCGCCTGCCGGCCCGCGGGTGCCGGGGTGAGGGCGACGTCGGCCGTCGCGTCGACGGGCCACTGCGGTGCGGGCAGCTGGCGAAGGGGGTTCGCCGGAGGTGGCGCCGCGGCTGCCCCGGGCACCGGGAACACCGGTACCGACTTCTCCTTCTGCTGCGCGGGCAGGTTGATGTAGTTCGGGTCGGCGACCGCTGAGGTCGCGGTGATCCCGGTGGCGATCATGACGACGCCGAGGGACAGCGAGATCACGCGCACGACACGTCTTCTGGACAAGGCCTGATTCTCCTGAGGATCGAAAGTCGGCGGATGACTAGTTCTGGGCCGGGAGCTGGCTGATCTCGCGATCGCTCAACGTCCCGGAATAGACGCGGACACCGCGCACGGCCCCGCGGAACGGATCGGTGTCATTGCCCACCCACGGGCCGCCGCCGATCATGATGTCGCCGTTGCCGTTCCAGCCGTCGACTCCGGCGAGCTTGCCCGCGAAGATGCCGTCGACATAGACCCTGGCCTCACGCGCGGCGTGGTCGTACACCCCGGTCAGCAGCACCCACTGGCCCGCCGCGACGGAGGTATCAGCGGGGATCCACCAGGCACCTTCCTGGTCCGCGCCGAGTGAGACGAGGAAGTTCCACTTCTTCAGCTCAGGGCGGTACTGCAGCATGAACGGGGCGAACTTGCTGTCTTTGAAGCTGACCGCGGTGTGCGTCACCGAGTCCAGCGCGTCGAGCCGGACCCAGCTCGAGACGGTGTAGGACCGGTCGGTGCGCATCGTCGGGCGCGGCCCGACGATCGACCCGTAGCCGCTGCCGAAACCACCGGTGAACTTCGCCGCCGGATACCCGTCGGCCTGCGTCCAACCCGCTGTTCCGTTCAGCTTCGCGTTCTGCCCGCTGACCTGGTCCCGCGTCGTCGTGCCGGTTCCCTCGTCCAACTGGTACTGGGCGCGGAGTACGGCCTGGTTGGCCATCAGCGCGGCCTCACTGGGCACGATCACCCGCTGGTAAGCGCGGACTTCGTCGATCTGGCCGGGGAAGAGCTCGACCCGGGTGGCGGTTCGCCAGCCCGCGCCCACCTGGAAGTCCCCCGCAGCGGTCCAGGTGCTGCGGTGCGCTTTCTCCGTTGCCTGGGCGCCGTTGACATACAAGCGCAGCATGCCCGCGCCGGCGTCGTAGGCACCCACGAGCTGGGTCCACGCCCCGACCTGAACCGGCTCCGTGGAGACGGCGCGGACGAGCTTGCTGCCGGTGCCGTCGGCGTCTGTGGTGTACATGCCGAACGCCCACTTGCCGTCAGCGGTGGCCTGCAGGTGGAACGCGCTGGTCCTGGCCCCGTCCGCGGACAGCACGGTCGCCGCGACCCCGGGCCGGTCGAGCTTCGCCCACGCCGACACCGAGAAACTCTGCTTGGTGTCGACGACCTGACCCGAGCGATACAGCCGCTTCGCCGTGCCGTCCAGCCCTGCGCTGGATCCGGCGTAGCCTTCCGCGGTCGCTGTGGCCCCGGCAGCGGCCGTCAGCGTCCTGCTGTTGCCACTGGCGTCATCGAGGGTCCCGTCCAGCTTCCAGTACCCGGCGAGGTTGCCGTCCAGCGGATCGCCGGAGCGGACGGTGAAGCGGTACTTCACGATCGGCGAGAGGTTGCCCGCGCGGTCCACCGAGCGGACGAACATCGTCTGCGGTGTCGCGAGCGTCGGTGTCCACCGCACCGAGGCGCCACCGCCGGGCCGGTCGGCTTTTGCTTTGGTCTTGGGATCGTCGTTCTGCTTCTCGTTCACCGACCACAGGAAGTGCTGCACGTCCGCCGTTCCGTTGGCGTTGAACGTGAACGAGCCGGTCTGGCCGATACCACCCGAGGGTGTTTCACCGCTGGGATAGTCCATAGAGGACACTGTGGGAACGCCGGGTGCGGTGTGGTCGACTTCGAACTCGCAGTTTCCCACCCATTCCGACGCGTCGTCGCCGTCGTCAGACACCATGGACCAGTTGTAGATCCCGTCCTCGGTCAACAACCCAGCCGGGACAGTGACCTCCGCGTAGGTGTCGGAGGGGATGTCTCCGGTGCTGCCCATCCAGATCTCGGTGCTGTTGCCGACCGGTCCTTTGTGGAGGCCGAATGTGGCGTTCAAGGTTCCCGAATCCGGGTCGGTGAGCAGCCCACGCAACCTCGGTGTCGCGGTGAACACGACCGGACGCTTATCCCCCGTCACACAAGGAATCTGACCGCCTTCCATACTCAGCTCGGCCGGGTCCTCGGGAATGCTGTTGTAGACGACTTCTAGTACAGGGTCGATGTCGAACCGACGCCAGTCATTGGTCTGGCCCTCGCTGGCCGCTTTCAGCATGAAGGTCAGCTCCGAGGTGCCTTCCGCTGCGGCGTCGGCCATCGTCTCCTTGATGCCGACGCGTGCGTAACCATCGCCTCGGCAATACTGGATGTGGTTCGAAGTCCAGATGCCACCTAGGTTTTGGTACCACGTGGGCTGGTTGTGATAGGTGGTGTCCGGGCCGATGCTGTCGGTGGACCACAGCTCGGTCGGACCACCACCACAGGACCACGAGTGCGCGACGCGGACCCGGACCGAGGCGTCCTGAATAACCTTGCCCTGCATGGGCGACACGTCGAAGTCGAAGTACGAGCGCGAGACGTACCCGCTCTGATAACCCGCTTTCAGGTCGGCGAGATCGTTGTCGGTGCGGTTGTAGTTGCGGTCATCGGCCCACGCGCTCTGCACCATGACGTGATTCTGCTTCTCTCCCGCCCACGAGTACTCCGGATCGATGACGATCGGGAACACTCGCGCGGGATCCGCCATGAACCGCTGATCGGGACGCACCACCACGGCAGAGTCGGTCAGCTTGACGTCCATCGTCGCGGTCGCGGGCCGCTCGCTGCCGGTGTCGGCGCCCGCCGCACGCGCGTTGGCCTGGCCCGTCGAGTCCCACATGCGCGAGGCGTCACCACGGAAAACGACCTTGCCGCCACCGTCCACAGCCTCGAGCCGTCCGGAGACGTGGCGCAGTGTCACGCCGCGGGTGTAGCTGGGGAACGAGATCTCCTTCAGACGCGGGTCGCGTGCAGCCTCAGCGGTCTTCACGACCAGCACCTGGCTGAACCCGCCGGTCTTCGCCGTCACCGCGAGATCGACACCAGGCAGCACATCCGAGTACGTCGCGACCGCACCGGCGAGCCGAGCCTGCGGCAGCTGACCTGACCAGCCGATACCGACCTCGCGCCCGTCCTTCGCCGCGACCGCGAGACCGGTCGCAGCGGTACCTCCGCCGGCGGCGAGCCGCACGTCGACCGGCGAGGCTTTAGGTCCGACCGAGCCGTCCGCGCGCTTCTCGAGGGTCAGGTCGACCGGCACCCAGCCGCCACTACGACGGACCCGGCGCGGCTCCGAACCCTGGTTCCACGTCAACGTGCCATCAGGGTTCGCGGCCAGATCCGCATACTCGGTCGCCCTAGCCGTCACCGACACCGAATGACCGGATTTCTTGGCCGCGACCAGCGCGGCGGCAATCTCGGGATCCTGCGTAGGTGCTGCCGCGGCGGGAGCTGGAAAAGCCACCGTCACCGCAGCCAGCAATGGCACGATCAGTCCTGCGGGCAGCACAAAGCGCCACGATCTACCCACCGAAAATCCCCCTCAACGCACGACGTCAAAAGGACGCCGACCCTCCCCGACCGCGAGGTTCCCCCGCAGCGCAATCACGCTAACAGGGGACGAACCGTGTTCAATGGGCCAAAGAGGTGATCTTGTGCATATCGGGTGGTCTAGACATCAACTCCACCAAGAGTGGAGCACCGCTGGTCAGGCGTCCGCAAAGTGCGGATCGCAAACACTCGTTACCCCGTTCGCGACTTTGAGACCCAACTCACACAGATACGTGAGTGGTCGTTGCAGGTTACTACCTGCCGATTGTTTTAGAGAGCCACGCACTCCACCCGCGTCACCAGAGACTCGCTACCTGGCCAACGATCGGCCGCAGAATGCACGTGCGTACCGACGGAACATGTTGGACTGCAAGAACAAGCACGTTGATCACAGCGGCTGAGGACTTCCCGCCCAGCGTGATCGCGACTGGCCCGAAACTGTTCGCCCGGGTGGTCACGCAGGTAGCCCTCGACCGTCCCGCGCAGGTCACCGGGTGCCAGTCGTGCCCTCTTCTCTCCCAGCACGTCCGCGTCATCTTCCACCCGATTGCCGCCGACGCGCCGCTGACGAGTTCACCGACCTCGGCGACACAACCCGCGCGCCCACGACAAGCAACCGTTGTCGGCGGCAAACTCCTCAGCTCCAGGCTGCGGCAAGCTCGTTCCTGTCGAGGAAGCGTGAGCCGGGGACGCTGTCGGTGATCTCTTCCCCGTTGAGCGAATAGAGCTCATAGACGTGGGTTTCGTTGTCGAGCAGGCAGCACACACCGCCGACTGCGGCGGTGAGACCGGTGAACAGTGACCTGATGGCGGCGGATCGTTCGAACAGAAGGCTCATGCCAGTAGTCGCCGCCGTGAACCGCATCGACGCATAGAGCGGGTGCAGCCCGGACGCGAAGTCGACCGAGAGGTAGACATAGCCCAGCGGCAATCGGCCATGCTCGTCGTACTCCCGGTGACAGCCGTCGTCGAAGAAGTCCCGCACATGGTCGTCCATGCCGATCATGACCGTAGTGTCGAGCTCGAATTCGCCACCCTCCGACCGGTCCACCGGGTCGCTCTTGAACCTCGATGTGAACGGCACATCGAGTCGTTCGCCGCCAGGCAACAGCAGCTCCAACGGCCGTGGCGTGTCCCGAGGCGGAGCGAGTGCGCTGTACGCGACGAGAGCCGTGCCGATGTTCTGTGGCGGCAGGTAGATCTCGTAGCTGTAGTCCAGTCCCATTGTGCCTCCCCTGAGGGGAAGCCTCGCAGACGAAGCCTTGGCAAGCTCGTGAATATTCGAGCTGCCAGTAGTCCCCGTAGGCGGCCAGATAATGTCCCTGCGGTCCTCTTATGCTTGTGAGCGATGAGCGACTACTCATGGCCGGATGATCCACAGCTCGACGACAGGGCACGCCGGGCGTGGCCTGCGACAGTCGCCGCCTCGCCCTTGGGAGCCTCTGTGACGGGTCAGGTCATCGCCCGTCAGCCGTTTGGGATCTTCATTCGCATAGACGGCGTGCCCGACGCCGTGGGTCTCATCGAAATCACTGCGATGCCGCGCGAACTGAAGCTGCCCGCCTTGGCAACCCACGTCAATGGTGAAGTGATCAGCCACGCTGAGCACAATCACCAAGTCAGAATCCTCCTCACCCACCAGCAGCCAGCTCTGGGCAGTACTCACAGCGGCACCTACCAAGCGAAGGTTCCGCGAGCAGAATTGGAGGCGAGATCTAGGTCAGTGCCAGGGTGTTCTTGCCCTGCTCGTAGGCCTTGGTGCTGGCGTCGAACGCCGCCGAGTCGCTCCCGCCCATGATCCGGAGCACAACAACACCATCGGCGTAGGGTACGGCCAGCATGCGGCTCTTACTCTGCCGGTCACCCCAGTTGCTCACGTAGTCGACCTAGGTAGCGGCGCCGGAACCGACGGATACCTGTTGATAGACCTTGTTTTCAGCGCCTGGACTCATCTCGACGAGCGGTTCCAGAGCTGCCTTCGGTTCGGTCACGCCGGGTACGCGATAGATACGTACGGAGCCGCTGTCCATCGTGGGGCCGACCAGCACCTCACAGAGCACATCACCCTGCCGTGTCTTCATCCTCTGCCGGACACCGTGCCAGCCGTCCAGCAGCTGGAAGGTGATCGGCATCGGGCAAGCCGAACCGGCCGGGCCGATCTCGTTCCCCTTCGGCTGGGGCCGCGGCTGCGCTCCGACATCCGAGCCGCACCCAGCGGCCAGCAGCACGGTCGTCAGCAACATGACCCCCTTGAGGGTCCCCCCAGCAGTCATTTGAGCAGAATAGATGCCGCGTCCACCGAATTGTGGAGCTTCGGCAGCCGGGCATCTAGCCCCTGCGTCCGACGAAGGAGGGCAGGTCTGTCGGATAAGTTCTGATCATGCATCGTTCGAGGGGACTCATTGCCGCCATGGGCCTGCTGGCCTGCGTCACCGCGTGCTCGGAGGGAACCACCGCGGCCCCGCCACCGGCGGGCACCACTCCAAGCAGCCCGCCGTCGTCGTCAGCGACCACGGCACCGACAACGCCGACCACGACCTCCGTGACCCGCCCGGCATCACCAGAGAAGCTGACCGAAGCCTGCGCGTTTCTCGGCGGCGAAGAACTCACCGCCGCACTGGGCGTGTCCCAGCGGATCCGCTCGCAGGAGGAGCCCGAGAAAAGCTTCGGAGTGGTCACCAACTTCCAGTGCTCGTACGGCGACCTGGCAGTCCTGACCATCAGCGCGGTGCCGGACGACGTCACCCCCAAGTCGCTGACCGAAGGCAAGCGCAAATCCTGCGCCGGCACCATCACCCCGCTGACAGCGGGCGCCGGTGGCTGGTTCTGCACGACACGCGACGGCTTCGCGAAGATCATCACCGGGAAGACCGGACACGGGCAGGTCCGCATACTCGAACTCAACCTCATCAAGCCGAGCGATCGCCCCGACGCCTACGAGACACTCGCGAAGCTGGTCGTCGACAGGCTCTAGTCCGGAATGCTCCGCGGCAGCCAACTGTTGCCGCGGAGCATCCACCGCCGTCCAACACCGGCACCACGCCGCCCGCAGCACTGCAGCGTCCCGATCAGCAGGCGCGCGTGCGCGGTCGGCAGCAGCCAAGCCGAGAACACGGACAGCCATCGGGATCTCGTCCGAGCAGACCGCTACCGCCGTCTGCCGCAGGCCTGCGTAGTCAAATTCCGCAACACCTGCGGCACCGTTCCCCACCCATGCAGTCCGGGTGTTAGGTGGGTAACCCTCGCTGCTCGAGGAGTCTCCTAGAAGCTCGGTGGTCCTTGGGTCGTCATGGCGCTTACGGTGCGCCGGCGAAGCAGGCCATAACCACTCGAACCTTCCTCATGTTCGTCAAGCCAGAGCAACATCTCCTTGCGCAGCGACGCGGCCCGGTTCGCGGGGTCTGCACGCGCTGCCTGGAGCGCCTGCACGGCGACGATGCCATCGGGCAGGATAATCGCGTCGGCACAGCCTAGAGTCGAGACGTCGTTCATAAGGCCACGCTGGGCGAGATACGGCACAAGCTGAAAGCCGAACGCGGGCTCCAGTCCATGCTCGGTGAGGTAAAGACTGATGTCAGCGAACTCGGGCTCCGCACCCGTGCTCACGGCATAGAGCCACTCCAGCAACCCGGATGCGCGTTATTCGATATTCGCTGTCATTACCTAGATCCTTTGCCGGAAGACTAACTACTACTCTGAACCGAGAACTCCCAGGTCTTCTCCTGACGCTGGCCGTTCTCGTTCTCCACGACGAACACGTACCGATAATGATGACCAGCCTTGATACCAAAGGTGAAATAGCCGTGTTCATTGTTGGAGCAGTCGTCCTGTTTCTGTGTCGCTTTGACGTCGTTGTCGTATTCGACGTACGTCAGGTAGCACGGTTTCAGCGAACCGCACGGACCGCTGGCCCACACGGTGACCTGAATGTTGGCCCGGAGGGCGACCACACGGGGTGCTACCCAGCTGTTGCTGCTGTCGTTGACGATGATCTCGAATGGCCCGTCGCATCCAGCACCTCGCGGAACACTCGACGGCCGGTTCGAAACAGGAACGCCGCCCTGACTACTGACCGCGGTCGAGGTGACGGAAGAAGGTGCCACGCTGCTCGAAACAGTGCTCTGCGACGTGGATGTCGCAGGTAAAGCCGCGGTAGTCGATCTCTCGGCCTCAGTGCGCGGCTCAGTGCCGTTTCCCGTCCACTGCGCGATGACTCCGCGACCTCCCACGAGAAAAGACACCACTAGACAGAGCACACCCAGGACCGCGATCCAACGGAGAGCCTTCGAAGACAACCTGTGTTCGCCACGAGACCGCGTGACTCCGACGAGATGGACCACCCCGCCACTCACGGCGAAAACGAGCAGCCCCACGCCGAAGATGAACACCGTGAGAGCCGTGGGATTGGACCAGTTCACCGCACGTCCTCCCTGCACTGCCGAGCCGGTTGGCTGTCACCAATAGCGCCAAGGTCGCGCCCGAAGCGCCTGGCGTTACACACCGAAACCCTCCGGCTCGCCTTCGAGACAACATCCGCACAAAAAACGCACAAGTAACTCACCAACCGGACGCGCCAGTTAAAAGACGGATACGCACATGCATTGATCCACACAGGTTCTTGCGGCTATCGCCGAAAGAAGGCAAGGTTGCAACGAAGACCGGGGAGGATAATGACAGCAACAACGGAAGCCGTAGACGTGGAGGGGCGTCCGCCCGCCACTCGAACGCAGCACGCCATCCGGTTGCTCGTTCTGCTCGCCGAATGTGGGGAACCAGCCACTGACGGCGACCCTGCGGGCGCGGTAAGGGCCATCCGAAGTGAACTGAAGCTGCAGGCCATGGACTTTTGGATGCGCAACCCCGACTACCTCGCTGACCAGTTGGTCAGCCTGGTCGAGACGGGCAAGATCGCCGACAGTTTCCTGGATACCGCTCGCTCGCTTTTGAAAGACCCCGAACCGGACCTACGGTGGTACCCGATGCCACGTTGGTTTTTCGGCGCGTACGAACAGCTCGACGACGCATTCGCTCTCCTGGAAACCTACGGTCTCGCGACCTTGAAGCGAACCGGTCAACCGGGGAAGAAGAGCCTGCGCAATCAGTTCTATCTGACGCAGTATGGCGCAAATGCGGCTGCCGAGCTTGCCACCGACCCCATCTTGGGCTGGTACACCAAGCAGGTGAAACTCGTGTCGATGGTAGCTGGTGATGACACTGGACAACGATTAAAAGACCGTCAATACGAGCAAGCCACCTACGCCAGTACAGAACTAGGTCTCGACATTGCTCCGATCGCACCGCGAGTACTCGAGCGCCTCGATGCCTTGCGAGTACTCGCATCAACTCAAGCCGACGGTGGAGGCCGATCGTGAGCGCTCTCGCGGAGGAGATCGTCAAGAACCTGGCAAAGCGGCAGGGTGAACGGCGACATGTACTGCCGGTCGGCACGGTGGACGAGGTTCTTGAGGATCTTGGCATCCCGACGCTGGCGACAAAGGCAGTTCCGGTAGCGCTGCGCGCCACTCGCATCCACTTCAGTGGCACTAAACGGCTCAGCCCGACACACCCTGACGCGAAAGGTTACGATGCCGAGACCGAGACTGGCGACGAGCCCGGCGCGCCCACTTCCACGGACGTAACCGACCACCGAGAAGGTTCCACGCCCGAGGTAGGGCTGGCGCGCGTTCCATTCAGTTTCGAGTGGAAGCCGCAGGCAGGCGTCAACGGCATCGGCTCCGGCCGGAACCTGCGCGGCAAGTCGACAGTGCTCAACGTACTGATGTGGTCGCTGACCGGGCGGTGCACACGGTTCCAGCCCGACGTCTTGCGATGGATCGAGCACGTCGAGGTCGACTGGACACTAGGCGCCGAACGGCTGCGCGTGTCTTTCGATGCGGCCGCTGGGTTGGCTAGGGGGCGCATCCTCAAATTCGATGACAGAGGCGGAGCCGGCAAGATCACCGTTCTCGGCGAGTTCAACGGCGAGGATTTCGAGGGCGTCATGGGTTCGCTGATGATGGCTCGGCTACGCCTCGAGCATATCCCGGTCTGGACTGACAAGAAGGCAAGCGTGCACGCCTGGCCGTCCTACTCCAGTTCGTTCGTCGTGCGCGCAAACCAGCTTGACCCGATCGTCGGGAACGAACAGACCATCGGTGTGCGCATGATGCAGATGTTCATCGGCACCGACTGGGCCCCCGCGCAGGCGTCCGCGATGACAGCGCGGCGGGGAATGGACAGCGAACGATCGGCAGCCAACGAGAAAGCCAACGCCGCTGGCGAGGCGGTCGCCGCAAGCCGACAGGCCGCGCAGGCGGTTGTCGACGCGGCGAAGACGAAGATCGCGGCGCTCCCCGCGGGAACACCTGACGTCTCGGAGATGCTGGGGTTCGCCACTCGTGCGTCCGACCTGTCACGACGGGTGCACATCCTCGAGGCCAGGCTCATCGCACAGTCGTCCCTCACCGAGACCACACGTCAACAGCTCAAAGCGATGAAGGCGCGCGCCCACACCGAGTTCGAGGACGCGCTCGCGACCAAGTTCTTTCACCGTATGCGTCCGACCGTGTGCCCGCGCTGCACCGCGGAGGTGACAGCCGAACGGCAGGCAGCCGAACCGGGCAAGCACGAATGCTCGGTCTGCGCGAGCGACCTCAACCTCGAGGCGCTCAACGCCGACATCATCGTCGCAGCGTCCGTGTCAGGGGACGTCGCATCGGCCCTCGTGGCGAAGACGGCAGGCGGCGAAGGGGAAGTAACCGAGCCTGACGATGGACCGGCCGACGAGATCGCCGCAGCCGAAGCCGCTCTGGCTGCGGCGAAAGCCAGCGAAGCCGCGCTGGTGGCCGAGCTCGGGGAACTGACCCGGCAGCGCGATGAGGCAGCGGCGAAAGCCGAGGCCGGCGGCGACATGCTCGCCGCAGCCGGAGTGCGCCGCGCTCTCGAACTCGAACTCGCGCGTGCCGAAGGCGGCCTCACGGCACTCACGCAGTCGAGCGACCCGAAAACGGTCGACCCCGTCGACCCGGCGCGGGCGGCGATCGCCGACGCTGCCGAACAGGTCTTGAAGAAGTGGGTGAAGGACGAGCAGGATCCGCTGCTGTTGAAGATCTCCGCCGACATCGAGCGACTTGCCGGAAGTTTCGGAGCCGACAATCTCAGCGACATCAGACTCGACGGCGCGGCGAACATGGCGCTGCGCAAGAACGGCGAACCGGCCACCTACTCCGGCATCACCGAAGGCGAAAAGCTACGCGTGAAGATCGCCACCGCGATCGCCTTGATCAAGCACGGCTACGCGGAGGGCATCGGACGGCACCCCGGCTTCCTTGTCTTGGACTCCCCTGCCGCCGAGGAGATGCCCGAGTCGGACCTCGCGACGATGGTCGAGGCGCTGCGGTCTGTCTCTGAGGAAGCCGACATGCAGATCTTCGTGGCGACCCGCAACGCCGCCCCGCTTGTCGAACTGCTCCCCGAGGCCAGCCGCGTGGTAGCAGAAGGCGACGACTACGTGTGGTGACCGGTGTCGCACGGCCCATCGGCGCCGGTGTCGACGCTCAACTACGCTCCGCTACCACACACTGGACCACGGAGAGGCCGTATGAGCAACGAACCATCGGTGAGCCTCACTGAAGGCATGGTGACGTTGCTGGCAGCGAACCCAGGCCAACCGCTTGGCGAGGATGCGCTCGCATCGCTCGGAGGTTGGGAACGCCTGGCCTCTGAAGGTAGCTCCATCTCAGACAGTCCCGTACTCGCCCAGTTCGTCCAGCTCGTCGTCAGGGAAACAGCGAACCACGGCAACCGCACCGATGCCTACTCCGACGCGGTACGGGCCGTCACAACCGCTGTCACGACGACCGAAAGCCCTGCCATTTTCGCCGACAGCCTGCACACGTTGCTCACCAGCCCTGCAGCCCTCACCATTGTCGGCCCGGATTTGGCCAGCTCTCTCGAGGGCATAGTCGATACGTTCCGAGCGCTCGAGGCCCCAGATGCCCGCGCCGCCCGGCGCGCGGCCGATGCACTCGAGGGGCTCACCCGCCTCAATCTGGCCGGCATCGGATCGTCGTTCGGGCTCCTCGCGGTTCTGGACCGTTTCAAGGCCCCGGTCCCGAAACCCCTCGGGACAGCGGTCATCCGATCTGTCGGTACTGCCGTCGATCACTGGCCGCACGCCGACGGCCTCGCCCACGTGGTCCGGCTCGTCGCGGGCATGGACCCGCCGACGGGCGAGGCCAGCGCCGACCCTGACCCTGAAGATGTCGCGTCCGACGCTTCGTGGGTCCTGGCAGGAGTCGAACTGGTCCGCGCTCTGCGCGCGTCCGACCTCTCGGTGCTGGCCGAACATCTGGCCGCGTCCGCGGAATATTTGGCAATCGCCCGCGACGCTTACGGACGCGAGGACGCCGGAGTACTGATCACTGTGGTCGAGATCCTCCGTGGCCTACTCCACGAGTCGGGCGTGGTGCCGAGCGTCACGGCGCTGGAAATGCCGCAGTTGGCCCCAGGGGCGCTGGACGATCTCGCCGAGCGCGTCGGTCGGATCAATGTCGCTTCGATCGGCCTGAACCACTGGTACGGCCGATCGAAGCGGGCGGCGCTTCTTGCCTGGAACCGGTTCGCGGAGGACCTACGGAGGCTGCGCCTGGAGTTCGCGCGCGACAGCTTCTACAAAGCCGAGGTTGTCGTCGACAGCCTGCTGCAGATCTATCTGGGTTCGCGGTCGGTCGAGGTCGTGCCCCGCGAAGAGGACGCCGACGGCCTGCTGAGGTTCGTGCAGCCGGTCATCGAGTCCGGCTTCGCGAGGACCGCCGGGCTGCTGAGCAACCTGGAGGATCACACCTGCGCTCTCGAAGAGCGAGTCGTGACCGCGACCGGCGATCAGCTCGATGCCCTCTCCGAGCAGCTCGAGGCAGCCCGCGCAGTCCTCACCGCGGCGAAAAAGCACGCGCTCGAAGGAAAATCCCAGGGAAAAGGCGGCGGCGGCACGGCGTCAACGCCGCTGCCGCCACCATTTGACCAACTCGTCCCCGCCGGATCCGGCGCGGCGGACGAACTCGGCACGTTGAGCGAATCGGCGCTGGCAGAACTCGCCAGGATCGTCGATGACGCCACCATCGGCAGGCGCAGCCTCAGCCTCGCCGAGAGCGCCGTGTACTCCTCGATCCGGGCGGCACTGGCAACGAGCCCGGACTACCGCGAGGAGACCGCGGCCGAGGTCGATCTCGTGGCCCGGCTCATCATCCGATTTGTCACAACACGAACCAATGCGCAATCCAACCTGTATCCCTACTTGTTCGACCCGAACGCCACCGAAGATGCCATCCACCTCGACCTGTTCAACTACCTCATGAGCAGCGAGCTCGGGTCCATCACGGAGTACGAGGTGCAACACGTCGGCGGTGGACGTATCGACCTTCGCCTGAAGTTCGACGGCTTCGCCATCCACATCGAGATGAAGGTCGACTCGACGAAAGTCCCGATGGCCAACAAGACCGCCTATCTCAAGCAAGCGGCGTCCTACCAAGGTACCGACATCCGAATTGGATTCCTTGTCGCCCTCCGGCACAAGGCATTCGATGCCTCAGGGCCACCGCCGCACTTGAGCACGCTCATCGGTCACACGGAGTTCGACATCAAGGGCGACCCGGCCCCTAGGCACATCATCACCGTGGCGGTGCCCGGCAGCCGCACCAAACCGTCGCGGATGAGATAGCTCGAGTACGCGGCGTCCGCACCAGCACCGACGGAAGTGCCTTGGTGAGCCAAACCGAACCCGGCACGACCCGGCGAGCGTTCCGCACAACTCATTAAGTGCGTGCTTAACACGGCATCTGCTCCGAAAGTACACCGGAAGCTCTAGCTATTGGTTCAATAAGCGGACCCCGCCCGCATAGTCGGCGAGGTTGAGCTGGTCGATGCGTACGAAAGTGCCGAAGTACGGTGCGTTGATCATTTGGCCGTTCCCAAGGTAGATCCCGACGTGATGGATATTGCCTGAACTGTAGAACACGAGATCAGCTGGGCGCAGCGCCCCGAGGCCTTGCTCTCGGGGTATCCGGGTTCCGGTGGTGAACTGGATTCTGCTGCTATGGGCGAGCGAGATTCCGACGCGTGCGTAGGCGTAGAGGGTGAGGCCGGAACAGTCGAAGCCTCCTCCGCTGGGTCCGTTGGCGGTGCCGCCGCCCCAGATGTAGGGCACGCCGCGTTGGGCCATCGCCGAGTCGATCACGGTCTTGGCCGCGCCGACAGCGTTCACGGCGATGCCGGGTTGCAGCTGGATAGCGTCGTAGCCGCGGATGTTGCCTATGACCTGCTCGACGTAGGCCGTGCTGCGGTTGTAGCCGTACACCGCGGCCCGGAGCTGCGCCTCGTCGCCAAGGTTCCGGGCGCCGGTTCCGCACAGGAGCGCGGCGGCGCCGAGTGCGGCGTCGAAGGCGTTGTGCGGGTTGCGCTGCCCGTCTCCGTTGCCGTCCTGGGCGACGGTGGCCCAGGTGGTGGTCAGGAACTGGAATGGGCCGACCGGGCGGGCGAAACTGCCGTCCGGATTGCGGATCGGGGTGCGGTTGCCCCCGACGCCGGATCCGTCGAGTAGCGGGCCCTGGATCGGCGGGCTGATGTCGCCGTTCGGCGCGATCGTGCGGCCGGCCGCGTGCCGGGATTCGACCTGCGCGATGCCGGCCAGGATGGACCAGCGCATGCCCTGACAGTGCGGGCGCACGGTCGTGATCTGTTCCGCGGCCCGGACGTAGGCAGCGAGCATGACGTCGGGGATTCCGGGAACATGACCGGGTACCGCCGCGGCCGATCCGCTGGCGCCGCCGACGACCACGACGATGACCACGACCAGCAAGACGACGACCGCGAGCGGCCCGAACGCCAAGAGCAAGGCGATGCACCCCCACCGGACCGGATGCTCGCGGACCTGTTCCCGGAGGCGTGAGGCCATTTGGATCGCGAGGATCGGGTTCATTCTCAGCTCCGGCGCGCGTGGTCGAGGCGCTCACGTAGGCGTTGCGCCAGCGGGCTGGGAGTGGGCAGCATGCCTGGTGGCAGCGGGCTCGGCGCTCCGCCGTCGACCGGTCCGTGCGGGGTGCCGGTGGCTCGAGGAGTCATGGCGTTCGAGGTCGGCGTGAGTGTGGCGATGCGTGCCGCGGCAGGGCTGGGGGCAGGCCCGCGGCTTCTCGAACCCGGTGATCGGCTGCCGAGCGCGCGGGTAGCCAAGCTCAAGGCGGGCGCCGCGCCGGTGATCTTGCCGAGGTTTCCGGCGTAGGTGGACGCGTACTGCTTCGCCGCGCCGACTTTGGTACCCAGGGCGCTCTTCGCGGCAGCGCTCTTGCTGGTCAGCGCGGTCTGCGCGCGCTTGGCGGCGGCTGGCCAGGACACCGGGGCGCCGGCGGTGTAGGCGAGTGCCTTGCCCCCGATCTTGCCGCCCGCTTTGCCTGCGGCGAGGACTTTGTCCTTGAGCTGCTGAGCGGGAGCCAGTGACTCGGTGAACGCGGTAGCGCCCGCTTTCATCGTCCGCCCGATCCGGCCCGGGCCCGGTGGCACGACGGGCTGGGGCAATGCCTTTGGCGCGGTGCTGCGGCGGCCGAGGCGTTGAAGGCTGTTGCTGACCTTGGCGCGCATCTGCTGCATGTTCGCGGCCAGACGTTTGCGGAACAGGAAGCCGGAGAACACGACCAGGTCGATCACGGCGAACCGCACCACCTGTGGCCCGAGGTCGGCGACCAGCAGCGACCGCATCAAGACTGTCATGACCGCGACGAAGAACATCGCCATCAGCAACCGCGCGACCGTCGCGGCGATCGAGCTGACCCGGTAGGCAAGCTGGTGCTGCCAGGCCGGGACCATCGCGGCGATCAGCGCGAGCCCGAGCAGCAGTCCGTCGAACAGCAGGAAGTAGCCCGCGAGGATCTGGATGGAGTTCAGGCAGACCGTCAAGATCGCGAACAGCAGCATCGCCAGGGCATAGAGCCAGGCGCCGAGGGCGCGGTCGACGTCGGCGACCTCGTTGTACTTGCCGTAGTCATCTGGGCAGTGGTCGAGTTCGCGGGCTTTCGTGCTGTTGTCCTTGTCCGACCACGGTCCTTGGTCGAGGACCTTCTTCACCGAGTACTGGCAGCCGTCGTCGACGTTCTTGTTGCCGGTGATCGGGCCGCCGTAGTTCAGCGTCTCCCACGGCGTGATGAGCAGGGTGTCGATCAGGGATTGGCCGATCGGCGCGGCCGGGTTGCCGGTGCCGCCGGGGTGCTGGCCCATGATCACGGCGGTGACGTCGGCGCCGAGGTCGCGGCTGAGGCTCAGGACGCCGTCGTCGCCGACGAGGAAGTCCACCGGGTGCGTGATGACGGCGATGGCGAGCACGTTCACCGCGATCGTCGAGATCGTTTCGCGCCAGGCGCGGGTGGTGAAGCCGCGGACGAACAGCATGCCCAGGTAGCAGGTGGCCAGGAGCAATGCGAGTTGACGGAGTTTGAGGCCGCCAATGAGGTCGGCCTGCCAGATCTGCTCCAAGCGCTGGGCGGGGGCTTTGATCCAGTCGACAACCTTGGTCGACATCGACCATTCGATGAACCACACCGAGAACCCGAGCGCGTACTTGCCCACCGAGAACCCCATGTTCGCCAGCCACAACCAGATCGTCGGCCCGACGTTGGTGAGCACCGACGGCAGATTCGCGAACAGATCGTAGTTGTGCAGATCCCGGCCATAGCCGTCGCTGATCGAGAAGATGCCGGACATGCTGTGCCCCAACGAAGTGCCCGGTAGGATCGGGATCGGCGGCGGGCTGCCCGGATCGGCGGGATCCGGCGGCGGTGTCGGCGTCGGATCGGGCAGTGTCAGGCACAACGGGAACGGCTCGCACGAGTGCGGCAATGTTTGAGCCGCGGCGGAACCGGCACTGGCGGCCAGACCGAGCAGCGCCGCAACAGCCAGTGTCACCACATAGGTGGAGGTTCTCGCGAACGCGGTCATGGATGTCCCTTTGCGACGATGCGGAAAACGCGCTGTCGCTCAAGACATGCACTCGCCAATGGGGATTTGATTCGTCGAAGTCAGCTATGACCGCCACGGGCGATGGTCGGTGTGGTCAGGACCGCCTGAGGCAGTGTCCGGTATGGCTGGGTGGTGACCTTCACCTTGCCGATGCGCCCGGAGTGGTCACGCACCAGAAACTCCCCCGCTCGCGCGTGCCGTTCGGCCTCGCCACCGGCCGGGTTGGTCGGCGAGAGGTCTTTGGTGACGGTCTCGCGGTAGTGCGCGTCGGCTGGGTCGACACCCAGCCAGGCCAGCCCGTTGCGGGCGAGGCCGTCGTCGCGGTGCCGTCCGAGGAACCGGACGGCGATCAGGCCTTGCAGGATGTCGTCGCCGAGGTCCTGCGGCGCATGCGAGCCGAATGCCATGTCCGCGGCGTGTTTACGGCCGTCGCGGACGAACTCGAGCGCGATCTGCTGGCCTTCCGGGGTGCCGGTGACGTTATAGGCCTCATCACAGATGAACTCGCCCCACCGTTCTGTGCCGAAACAGATCTCCTTGGCGATCGCGGCGATAAGCAGGTGGAAGGCGCGGCCGAAGAGCTTGCGTGGCGGGATACGCGCGGCCATGCGCTCGTTGCTCATCTCCAGCGCGCTGGGCAGCGGGATCTCGTTGGTACAGAACACGACCATGTCCGCGCCCAGCAGATCGACCGGCTTGAGATCCGGATCGAAGATCGGCCGGGTGATCGGATCACGCCGTAGCCGCTGCAGCCGGTCCGCGAGCGCCTTCGCGGCCGGGTCCTTGCGGCCATGGCGGACGAGAGCATCGACGAGACTGTTGCTGGAGGCATCGAGACTGCCGCTGACCTCGTCGAGACCACGGCCGAGCGCGTCTCGTTCGGGCGAGTTGGACTCGAGATCGAGCCAGGCGGCGAAGAACGTCTCGGCGATGCCGGTGCTGGTCTTGGTCTTCCCGCGGAACACGCGCAGCGGATCGCACGAGTAGCGCAACTCGGCGTGCGTAGCACGTTCGCCATCAAGAGTGGGATCGACCACGTCAACGACCTGGCAGTCGCCGGGCAGTGCGTTCGCGACCGGTACCCATTCACGGCTGCGGGTCCGGTCGACGACGATCACCCTGCCGTCGAGCATGAGCCGGACCACCGCGGCGACGTTCTTGAGCACGACGGACTTGCCGGCGCCGAGCTCGCCGATGACCGCGATCCCGCCGGACGAGTCGTGGGTGGGGCCGTAGGTCGGGTCGAGCAGGAACGGTGCGATCGCGCCGCCGTCGAGTGTCAGGCCGAACAGAGCACCGGTCGGGTCGCCGAACTCGGTCGCGGAGAACGGCAGCAGCATCGCGGCATCGCTGGCCAGCAGGTTCTGCGCACATTCGCGCACTACGAGCGGTGTGCGGTGGCCGGGCAACATGGCCTGGTAGAGCTGTTTCTGTCCGCCGAGCGGGCGCTCCCACTTGTACTCGCCGCCGAGGAACGCCTGCCGCAGGTATTTGGCGTTCGTGTCGCAGGCGGCCGCGGTCGTGCCCCAGACGCAGGCGACGATGCCGACCTCGAGGTCGTTCTCGGTGGAACTGGCCCCCAGGCGTGCGTTCTTGTGCTGGATCTCCTGCTGCGCGGACAACACGTCAGCAGGCACGCCGGCGCCGTCACCGCCGTGCTCCTCGTCCTGGCTCATCAGGTCCCGAGTACGGCGGCGATTCGACGCGCGGGCTTCCTCGTTGATGGTCGCGGTGATCCGCAGCGCGTAATCGACGCCGAACCCGATCCCGGCCAGCCGGGACAGGATCTCGTGGCCCGGGAAGGTGAACGCGCGTGGCATCTCGGCGAGCACGAGGTAGGCCTGATAGCTCTCGACCAGGCCGTCGTCGCCTGGGGTGAGGCATTTGAGGAACCGACGGTTCAACGTCCGCAGCGGACCCAGCAGGTTCTTGACCATCGCGGCCACACCCGGCTGCGGATCATCGGTGAGCTCGTCGGTGCGACCGCCCTCGTCGAGCACGGTGCCGCGCAGCGTGACCAGTCTCGCCCGGCCGTGACCGGGTGCGAGAGTGGTCCCGCTGTTGTGCACTGTGGACCGATCCTCGAGCTGAGGTTCGTTGATCCCGCGGACGGGAGCGCGGCACAGCCACCACAGCAGTTCGGCTGTTGTCGCGGCTCGCAGCGGGATGGTCGAGCCGAGTTCCTCCGCGGCGATCCGGGCTCGCTCCCGACCGAGCTTGATGGCCGCTGGGGTGGCCGGGCGCATAGGAATGCCGAGGGTCTCGCCGAGCGCGGTGCCGGTCGCGCGCCATAATCCGTGGGCGGCGTCGCGCCAGCCGTGGCCGGTCAGCGGTTTGGCGACCCAGTACGTGCGGCCGAGGACTTCGAGGTCGTCAAGCTGGTCCCACGCGTTGTGGACTGTCTCCGCCCAGTGCGGATTGCTGTCGAGATCGATGTCGTCCAGGCAGCGTTCAACGATCGCGTGCGGCTGGACCTGCTCACACAGCGAGGCGATCATCACCTCGCCCCGCAGCGACTTCATGAACGTGACCGTCCGCTCGTAGAGCGCCTGCAGTTGCTTGCCCGAGGACCGGGCGCTCTCGGCCGGGTATGCGCGCCACACCGCCCAGGTGGAGCCGTCGGCGCAGAACAGCAGGTTCCCGCTGATGTCGAGAATCGGATCGTCCATTTAGAACACCTCGTTCTCGCTGGCGGATCGGGCGCGGATCAACAGCAGTTGCAGAGGCGACACCGCCTCTGTCGCGCTAGCCGAGGCCAGAATGGACGGTTGTGGTCCGCCCGGACCTTCGTTGTGGTGCAAGTAGATTCGCTGCTGACTCCAAACTGGACGGCTAGGACGATAGGGCTTGCCCTCGACGGTTCCGGTCGTCGGAGCAAGGAGCTGGGTGCACAGGCCCAGCAACCAGCCCGCGGGTGTGCGTGACTCGATCCGCGCGCGGCGCACGAACACCGCGGACAACGGCACGAACCAGCGAGCGGAACCCAGCCAGTCGAAGATCGGCAGCTTCCAGACGATGAGCAGGAGCGCCAGGAACAGCACGCCCTGCGTGAGGGTGTAGGGCCCGCCGGGGACGTAGGCGCCATCGCGGCCCGGCATCCGGCCGAACATCCGCGGTTGGCGCCGTGACCGCGTGTACGAGCGGCCGACCAGCGCTTTGCCCTGCACCGGCTTGGTCGTCATCCCTTGGTGAACCAGGAGCCGAACATGCCGGACACGGCGTCGATGTTGAGCAGCAGGCCCAGGAAGACTGCCGCGATCACGGCGTATTTGATGACCCGGGTGATGTTGCCGCGAGTGCCGATGAGCAAGCCGATACCGCCGACAACAGCCGCGAGCAGGATCAGCCGTCGCACGGATTGATCACCCCAGGCGAGGTTTGTGTCGATCCACGACTTGACGTCGGCGGCGTACACGAAGGTGTGCATGACGGTCTCCTTGCCTTATCCGCCGGCCGTCGAACGTGAGCTCGACGGTGGGGTCGGTGTGGTTTTCGTCGAGATCGACGCCAGTTGCGGTGCGGGGTCGATGCGACGGACCTCCCAACGGCCTGCACGTGCGGCCAAGGTCAGCGCGTAGTCCAGCACCGTGACCTGGCCGGTCGCGTCATATCCGCTGGCTCGCGCCAGAACATGAATCTCAGTGCCATCGGGTGGGCGCGCGGCTTGCCCTGGCTCGAAAGCCTCGTGAGTCTTCAAGACACTGAGCTGCACCGTCGCGTACGCCGCCGGCACGACCGGGGCAAGGCTTGCTCCCGGCGTGATGTAGCGGTCCAACCCGCCTTGCCCCGCCAGGTAGGCGGCCAGAAAGCCGAGCACGGATTGACCGATCGGGCCGGTGATCTCGGCTGTTTCCGGATAGTTGAGCTCCACCGCCGCCATGGTCGCTGGGCAAGTCACCGGCGAAGGCAGCGCGGCAGCCACGTAAGTCGCGGCGCCGCTCACCAGCTGGCCCAGCATGCTGACCTGGACGCAAGCCAGCCTCGCGATGTGCTTGCCCTCAGGTGGCTGAGTCAGCAGGTTGACCGCGACCACCACCGACCACACTCCAGCGCTAGGCGAGGTCACCGCGATCGTCGATGTGTCGACAGGCACCTGAGTGCCCGGCATCCGCTGCGTTTTCATCCCAGGCGGATAGAACGTCTCCAGACCCGCGGAGTCGTCGCGGCTGGCCGAGAGCCAGGCCCGCACGTACATCTCCGCCCAGCCACGAGGGTCCGGCTGCTCGAGACGCGCGGTGCCATCCGGTGACTCGGAATGCGTGGTCGGGCGAAGAAGCACCAAGACCGCGAGTGTCACCAGTGGACTGGCGAGGACCACGGCCCACGCCAGTAACCGGCCGCCGCGGCGTGTGGCAGCTCGCAGCGCCGTTTCGATCCTCGCGTCCGGGATCAGCCGCGAGACCGCGTGCGACCTGGGCTCGCGAGCAGTCTCGTAGGTCTCGCCCTGGCGGTCTCGTCGTCTCATCGTGTCTCGTCTCCGCCGGTCGAGCCAAGACCGAGGATCAAGTGCAGCCGATGCCTCAGCTGCGTGTCAGCGCGGCCGGAGAGGGACTCCAGCGCGTCGCACGCCGGGAACCCGACCTCGTCAAGGAACTGCCGTATCTCGGTGTACAGCTCGCGGTCGATCAGCGAGGCGGCCAGGCGCGCGGCCAACTCCCGCGCTCGGAGGCGAGCACGAGCGATCGACTCCTCTTCAGGGTCGAGTGTGATGCGAGGACCGGTCACGAGCGCTCCAACCACGGGTGCGGACGGCTGTCGTCCAAGACATGCAGCCCGCACCCGGCGTTTGATGCGTGCCAGTCAGCTGGCCCACGCCCGGCTCACACCCGGGAAATCACGCGCTGCGGAGGCCAGCTGTTCGACGGCTCGCTGGCGGTGGCGGGTGATAGTCGGCTGGCTCAGGCCCATCAGCGCTCCGACCTGGCGATCGGTGGCCACGCCGTCGCGTCCCATCTGGTCGCCGAAGTAGCGAGCGGTCAGGATCGTCGTGGCTTCCTCGTCCAGCCGCTGCTGCTCCACCGCCCACGACAGCAGCTCGAGCAGTTCTTCGGACGCATCCAGGTCCGTCGGCTGGTCGCCGAGCTGACCGGGGTGGGCCTGGTTGTCGATGCTGATCACCTCTGCGGCGGCTTGCCCCAGGTCGACTCCGAAGGATCGGAGTGCGGCGCGCTGCGTCTCGCGCGTCAGGTTCGCGGCGACGTGGTTCCGGCGCCGCAGCGGGTAGCAGCGGACCGTCTCCCAGAGGTGACCGATCACCCCGGCTTGGATGTCTCGGTTGCTCTCGGAGGCCGAGACGCCCGCTCCCGTCACACCCCGGCGAACACCCGACGTGCACGCGGCGGCACGGGTGGCGCGAATGACGCGGCCGACGACGCCGGGAACAGCGGGAATCATCGCGTTGACGACCAGCTCGGCAGCCAGGCGCCCGTCGTCGTCCTGGGTGCTCGCGCGGCGCAACAGGCTGTGCAGGACCACATCGTGACGTGGGTAGTCCTTGCCTCGCAGCACCTCGACGAGCCGGTCATGGCTGCTGATCCCGGCCAACGCCGGATCCTGTTTCGACCACGCACTCAGAACGGCGTCAAACTGGACGATCGAACGCGGACGGGTGAGCTGCGCCTGAAGCGCCGACAGCGGGCTGTATGCACGACTGGACATTTGCGGAGGCCTTCCGAGTGGCGACAAGATCGCCATGAGCCTCGAAAGTGGGGCTGGCCCTTTTGCTTGGCCAAATCCTTGCCCCAGGTGAAGAGCAAGGGAATCTTCACCCGAAAGGCGTACGCAAATGTTCGGCCAAGCCCCCAGCGTCTGAGGTGAAGGCGCGCGGCCGGGTACGTCGCCAGCTACTGAATCTGCCCGCCTTCGCGCCACTTCCGGAGGATGCGGCGGCCGTAGTTGTGAGTCCCGACTACCCGGTCAAGCTCAGCGCCGCTCGGTACACGCCCCTTAGCGCTCTCGGCCGCGTAGTACGCCCACATCCGGTCCTCAGCAGTCGTCTCGCTCGGCTCCACGGGCTCGTTCGAAACCACAGCAAGACGCACCACCCCCGCAGCTTCGGCCACCTCGGCTCCCTTGGCTTGCAAGTCGGCGCGATGACGCTTAAGCGCTCGATTGAGCAGCTCGACCGCCAGCAGCAGCGCGAGCGGAGGGCACGCCGCGACCGCGATGGCAAAGACAGACAGAGCGGGCGCCGCAGCAACATTCGCACACAGCGAGAGCACGAT
The DNA here is from genome assembly GCF_042734395.1 of Amycolatopsis sp. NPDC059657. Lineage (NCBI taxonomy): Bacteria > Bacillati > Actinomycetota > Actinomycetes > Pseudonocardiales > Pseudonocardiaceae > Amycolatopsis > Amycolatopsis sp. NPDC059657. The sequence goes on from NZ_JBHWEB010000011.1 coordinate 94,490, forward strand.
GCCGAACACGAACGCCAGCCAGGCCGCCCACCGGCCGCTCCCCTTACGGCCAGATTTCCACAGCTCGACCGTGGCCGTCGTGAGCAACCCGTCCACGATCAACGGCCAGATCGCTGCCGTCGTCTCGTCCGAGCCGAACTTCAACGCGAACACTCGACCATGTCGATAAGAGGCATAGGCCGCACCTAGTGCGACCAGAGCTGTGCAAGCGCACTGCACCCACAAGGCACGATCCCGGCGAGCCCGGCTGACACGTTCGACAGCCTGGTGATCGTCTACCTCATAGATCGTCGAGCGCTCTTGGGCCGGGGCGCTCATCCAGCATCACCGCCCTGGCCACGGCGACGTCGCTTAATCTTGAGAACAGCGGAAACTGCCAGCTCACCGCGGGTGCGGCTTCGTGTAGATGCTGTACGAGCCGCTCCGGGGGCACCACCAGCAATCACACCAGCTTCGCCGGGTGATCTTGCGACTTCTGGGCCCTGCCCTTCTGTGTTTCGGGCTGCCTCTCCGGCTACGACGGCGATGTCGTCGATGCCGCTCGTTGGCAAGGTCACTTCGATCATGGCGTGGTCCGTTTCGTGGTCGACATGGATACGGAGTTTGGTGAGTTCGTAGAGCCGCACCTGCCACTCCGCAGGCGCTCGATGCAGGTTCACCTCAAGGTGGGGCAGGAGATCGACTATGTCGAGATCGGCGGCTGTGGCCGTCGCCGGTGTCTGCAGGCCTTCGAGGTCGAGCTTGGCGATCTCCTCCAGGACAGTCCGCTGCTCGGCACCCAGCGCGTTGTAGCGCTCGCGGAGCCCCTGAGTGAAGGGGTCGGCTGGGTCAGCGTCCTCGGCCTGGCTGAGCACGTTGCCCTGCTTGCGTCCCAGATCATCAGCGCGCTTCCGCAAACGCGCACGCTGCTCGGCCCGTTCTCCGCGCTCTCGGTCATCCACCTGCGCGAGGTGAGGCATGAGCAACGCCATCCGGCGATTACCGAACAAATACTCGGCGTAGAGCACGTTCAACGCCGCGAGGATCGCGTCCTCGCGCATGTACACCGTTTGGGGATGATCGGGAAGCTTGTCCATCCGTCCCCGATTGTTGTTCGTCGGCCAGCATCGGTAGTAGATGTGTCCGCGATGACGATGCCCGAGCATCCGCCGGCCACAGGTGTGGACGACGCGACCGCGCAAGACGTAAGCGCGCTTCGTGTTTGGATGCCGGTTGCGATCACTGCCATCACGCGAGCCCCGTTTCGCCACCCTGCGCGCGACCAGCTCGTCATACATCAATTTCGGGATCAGCGGCTCGTGCGCCGGTTCGACGGACCAGACCCACATCTCGGGCGGGTTGACCACGCCGGTCCCGCCGCGGCTGCGCCGGGCTCGGCGGTTGTACACCTGGTAGCCGGTGTACTTGGGGTTCTTCAGCACGTCGGCGACCGCAGACTTCGACCACGCTCCCCTGGCACGCCGCCCGCCCGGTGGCTCCGGTGGCGGATGAGCGTCAAGGTCGGCGTTGAGACGTTCCGCGATGGTGTCGAAGCCCAGCTGCTCGTGATACCGCCAGTGCGCCATCAACGTGACCGTCTCGCCCCGCTCGCCATCAGGCTCCAGCCGAGTCTTCGTGATCCCCTTCTCGGCCTTGACAGGGTTGGGATGCCGAAACTTCTTCGCGCGGTAGCCGTACAGGGGCTTGCCGATGTTGTAGCCCTCGCGGACATGCGTGCACGTTCCGCCCCAGGACTGCTCCAGCATGTTGAGGACTTCGTACTCGGCCACCGACTGGTTGATGCGCCGCTGCAGGATCTGCTGCGCGCGTCCCCCGGTGAGCATGATCGGCTCGTTTGAGGCGAACACCGCAACTCCGGCGTTCTCCAGCTGGCGTTCGACACTCAAGGTCTCGTACATCTTGCGCGCGATGCGTGACATTGCCTCGCAGATCACCACGTCGAACCGACGGTTCGGCTTCGCGGCCTCGGTCAGCAAGTCGGCGATACCGCCGTCACGAGCGATCGGGATGTCAAAACGCTCGTAGTTCGACTTCCGTCCTCGCTTCTCCAACTCCATACGCCCGGACTCGACATCGTAGAAATGGGTGACGATCACCCACGACTCGGGCAACGCCACCTTCGAGCGCTCCAGCTGACGCAACAACGACTGCCGCGGATCCTGATGCTCCTCAGTGGACGTCCGGCCGACCCAGGCAACTCTGACTTCCTTACCCCGCACAGCCATGGGGAGCCCGAACGGCGAAACCGCCAGGTCCGATAGCCCTGGCTGTCCCATACGTTCAGCAATCGCGGGCGACACTGGGTCCGCAGGTAACGTCACGCCGCACGCTCCTCGAATCCCTCTTCGTCGCCGTGCGCGCCGACGCTGTCTGCATGGGCCCACAACAGGAGTTCATGCACCGCGCGCGCAAGCTCGCTCGCCAACCACTCCCTTGTCTCGCCGTCAACGCTCTCCACGTTGACCGAGAACGTCCAGGACTTCTCCGGGTTAGGAGCCCGACGCCGAAAGGGAATGACCTGCCCGGCATCTGCCACGTCGTTGCCTGCAACACGCTGTTGCTCCGGCTGCCGCTTACGAGTCACAGAGGTTCACCTCACGATTTCCTTGAGTTGCTCTTCCGATACTCGCGCTGAACACGGGCCTCGGGGAAGCCCGAGTCACCGATTGGGTGTTTCAAAGGCCAGCAGCCGTGACATCGCGAGAGCGTGACAGGATGGGTCGAGGTCGATGCCGATGAATCTGTGCCCTAGCTGGCGCGCGGCGATCCCCGTGGTTCCGCTGCCGGAGAAGGGATCCAGCACAACCGCGCCGGACAGACAGCTGCGTTTGAGACAGCGTCGGGCGACTTCGAGTGTTCCGGCTGCGGGATGCCCGGTGCGGGCGCGTTCTGCCGAGATCGTCCACACATCGCTGGCCGAATTTGGCTCGGCGGGCGGCGACGCAGACGCGAGACCTTCGCGGAGGCTAAGCCAGAAGAGCGTTTCGTAGCGCTGGTTGAGCCGGTCCCGCGCGTTCTCGGGGCGGGCATTGGGTTTCTCCCATATGACAGCACCACGCAGCACCCATCCCGAGTTCTGGAGGGCGAACGCGACTCGCCACGGTACGCCGATCAAGTCTTTGGGACGGTAACGGGTCTGTGGTGGACGACTGGATCCGGAGTCCAGCGCCATGCGGGCAGGCGCTGTCCGTGACTCCGACCCCTCGGCAACGTAGTTTCCCCAAGAACCACCGAATGTGTCGCCGAGGTTGAGCCATGCCGAGCCACTAGGTCTGATCACTCGCTCAAGAGCGTCGAACACCGACACGAGATTGTCGACATACTCCTCGACCGTGTTCTCCGCGCCATACTGGCCGCGGACACGGTAGTCGCGCAGGCCCCAGTACGGGGGCGAGGTCACCACGCAGTCGACTGACGCTGTCGGAAGCGTTGAGAGCACGGTGGCGGCGTCGCCGGTCAGCAGTGTCACGCCGCCAGGTTTCCGATCCGGCATGGCCGACGCGGCTCGATGCCCGCTCGGCGAGGTCACGCCGCGTTCCGGTCCGTCTGCTGCGCGGGCAGGTCGAGCCTGCGCAGGGCGATGGCGTGGAACTCCGGGTTCAGGTCGATGCCGACGTAGTGTCGTCCGAGTCGGCGTGCGGCGAGGCCGGTGGTTCCTGCTCCGCTGAACGGGTCCAGGACGGTCCCGTTCTCGGGACAGCCCGCGGCGACGCACCGGAGCGGGATGTCGATCGGGAACGCGGCGAAATGCGCTTCGCGCAGTGGGCGTGTCGGTATCGACCACACATCGCCCGGGTTCTTCCCTCGCTGTTGCCCTGTCGCCGCGCCGATCTTCCTCACCGCGTTGGGGCGAGCCAGAGGTTCGCGGATCGCGTCGAGGTCGAAGTCGTACTTCCGCTGTTTAGTGAGCAGGAACAACAGCTCATAGCGGCTGGAGAGTCGGTCTCGGACTGGTTCGGGCATCGCGTTGGGCTTGTGCCACACGATGGCGTTGCGCAGGATCCACCCGTCGCGCTGCAGGGCGAAGGCGACGGTCCAGGGAATGCCGACCAGGTTCTTGCGCGGCACGACGTGGTCGCGTCGGACTCCGGCAGAACGGACCGACTCGCGCATGTGTCCGGCCGTCATGCGGCTGGTCAGGCCGCTGGTGCGCATCGGGTCGGCGGTGCGCCCGGGTGGGCTGGCGCTGTAGGAGTCGCCGAGGTTGAGCCAGAGCGTGCCGGTATCGACCAGGACGCGATGGACCTGCGCCATGACCTCACGCAACCGGTCCACGTACTCCCCTGGCGTTAACTCAAGACCGTGTTGAAGATCTTCACGGCGAGCGCCACACCAACCGCACGTGAAAGCGCTCTGTGGGATCGGCTCAACCGAAGCGTCGGGATAGCGGAGTCGCTGCTCCTCGCGTGTATGTGAACAGGCCGGGTCGCCGCCGCTCCACGTCGCGGTCTCGTAGTCACGAAGGCCCCAGTACGGAGGGCTGGTCACCACGCAATGCGCAGAACCGGTAGGCAATGTAGCCAGGACCGTTGCGGCGTCGCCGCTATGCAACGTGACCGAGTCGTCGCGGTAGTAGGCCTGGTGCTGCGAGCTGGCCATGATCTTTGTCCCTCCAGAGCATGCGGTAGCGGGCTCGTTCTGCGTGACGGGGTTCGAGGACGTGGTGGTCGGCACGGGGTGTGAAGGTGCAGGTCGAGCACGGCCAACCCCGGCTAGAGCTCCGGTCGCTGAGCCTGGACTGTCGGGGGTGCATGCGACCCTGCGTCTGAGAAATCGGTCGATCATGAGAGTGGAGCTGGCGTGCGTTGGACCGGAGAGATATGGCAGCTGCTCCGCGACGAGGAACTCCTCGGCGAGATCGTCATCGAGAGCCCCGACTTTCCCTGGCTGTCCGGACGGTTCGTGCCGCAGCCAGCTTTTGACGACGTCAAGCCGCTGTTTGATGAGGAGCTGGCCCTGATCGAGTCCGGCATGGACGACCATGTGGAAGAGTGGGAACTGCTCTACAGCCGCATCGCGGACACGCTGAGCCTGCGGTCGCCGCGTGGCCTGGTGCCCGAGTTCCTCCTTCACGTCCAAGGCGAGCAGGCGTGGTTCCGCTGGAGCGACGAGCCGTTCGAAGCCGATCGAGGCTGACGCCGAACTTGTCCTGGGAAGCTGAACGGCGGGGTCGATGTGCTATGCCGCCTCCGCCGCACGCCAGTGTTCGATGGGCTGCCAGCGGCTGTCGTCGTCGAGCAGCGCGGCGAGGTCTGAGAGAAGCAGCTGGACAGCGTGCGCCGCCTGCTGCGGGACCACTCCGTTGCCCAGAGCGCGAAGCTGCGCGGTACGCGGCAGCGAGGGACTCGTCACCCAGCCCAGCTCAAGTCCTTGGAGCCATTCGACGAAGGCTGGGGCCAGCACGGGACGCCCGTGGGTGCCCGGCTGCGTGGGAAACGGGACCGGTCGCCCGAGCACCTGTTCCCACCGCCGTATGGCCGGCGCGTAGTCGCCCCAGTCCACCTCGGGGTGCGCCGAGGCTGCCGAGGAGGGATCTGGGTCGGCGACGGCTACGAGATGCCGTCGCCCGCGTCCAGGACGAGCAGGCGCATCACCGCCGACGGCAACATCAGGTCGCCTTTCGACCCCCGCTGGGCCGGGCAGCCCTTCGTCCCGTCGGTCGCCCGCGGTGTCGGAAGGAACGCCTCGGGGTCCACCAGCGGCAGCACCTCCTGCGACAGCGGCGGCCGGAATCCCGGGCCCGCCCGGCGCCCCGCCGTGCCCGTGTCCGAGGCCCTCGGTGTCGGCAGCAACCGGATCGCGATGGACAACGGCATGCCCATTCCGTTGCCGTTGATCTTTCGCGCGCGATGCTTTTCGCGGCGCTGCAGCCAGTGGCCAGGGTTCTCGTGGTCGTTCGGGTTGATCGCTGTCGGAGTCGGCAGCAATCGGGCTTCGTCGGCCAGCGACGGACCACCGCCCTGCGTTCTGCGGGTGCAGTTCTTCGCGTCCGAAGCGATCGGTGTGGGCAGTAGTTTCATCACCGCGTGCACCGCGTCGTGCAGGTTCACTTGGTGCCCGCCGGCTCGACGCCGGACTGGGTCGGCTGGGCCTCGGTTGTCGCCGTCGCGTGCTTGCGGGGTCGGCAGCATCCGGGGCGGTAGCGGTGCGGGGCCAGGCGAGCAGGAACACGCGTTCGCGCCGGTGTGCGGCGCCGATGTCGGCGGCGCGGACGCTACGCCATGCCGCGTCATACCCCGCTTCGGCCAGGTCGCCGAGTACGCGGTGGAGGCCGCCGTTTTTCCAGCGGAGTGCGGCGACGTTCTCCACGATGAGGAGCGGGGGTCGTAGAAGGCGAATGGCTGCCACGATGTCTGTCCACAGCCCACTGCGGTGACCTTTCTCGATGCCCGCGCGCCGTCCGGCCGCGGAGATGTCCTGGCACGGGAACCCCGCGGTGACGATGTCGACCGGCTCGACCCCGGTGAAGTCGACCTGGCGCAGGTCGCCCAGGTTGGGCACGCCCGGCAGGCGGGCGGCGAGGATCTCCGCGACGTGCGGGTCGGGGTCGGCGCACCACGCGACGCGACCGCCGCCGAACGCGGCGAGCACCCCCAGGTCGAGGCCGGCGACCCCAGTACAGAGCGACCCGATCACCGGCCCGGGTGTCGACGACACCCGCAGTGCCCCGTAGCCGGTCATGCCGCGCTCCGACACGCGGAGATCTCGGCGTCGGGACCGGCGATCGAGGCGACGGCCAGCTCCCGTCCGGCGCGGGTGCGTCGCCTGCGCGGGCGGGTGGGCACGGTCGGGACCGGCATGGCCGGGGCGGTCTCGAGGGCATCGGGGTCGGCGCGGACCACCAGCACGTCGTGGTGCGCGCGCAGCGCGATCGGATGCCCGATGAGGCGCTCCATGTGGGTGGCGGTCCGCCACTCGGCGAGGGTGGCGCGGGTGCGGACCCGCGCGCCGCGGAGGTCGGCGGTGAGCGCGACGCACCGGGCGACCGGGGCGAGCCCGGCCGCGGCGCCGAGGGCGAGGAGCTCGCTGGGGAGGTCGAGCATGGTGTGCCGGACGGGGTGCCGTCGCGGCGGGATCGTGATCACGACGTGCCCGCCGGGACGTACCAGGGATCGGCATTCGCTCAGCAGTGCCCGGAGCCTGCCACCGCTTTCGGCGGGGTCGTCGCCGGTGGGTGGGCGCAGGGTGGTGAGCAGGAGGTCGACGCGTCCGGTGAGTCCGGCTGTCTCGGCCACGGCGAGGGTGCCGGGGCGGCGGTCGAGGATGAGGACCATGCCGTCCATCGGCGCTCCGGCGGCTTTGGCGGCGGTGACGTTGGCGCGGGCCAGGCGCCACCAGCGCCGGTGGGTGGTCAGGCCGATGGCGTGCCGGCCCGCGCGCAGCGCTTCGACGACGGTGGTGCCGGCGCCGCAGTCCGGGTCGAGCACCACATCCCCGGGCCGCGTCAGCGCCGTGATGGCGTACTCGGCGATCGCCGGCGGCATCACCGACAGGTCGGTGTCGGTGGCGTCGTGGTAGCCGCGGCCGGCCAGCTGGGTCGCGATGCTGTCAGTCCCGGTCGGCCATACGGAAGCGAGCAACGTGTAGGGCTGTTCCATTCCGCGCGGGTGGCGTGACTGGTCAGTCATCCGAGGTCTCCCGCCGCGGTCATGGTGGACGGTTCGGGCTTCCGCTCGGCGGCGAGCGACGGGATAGGACCGAAGAGCAGCAGGTCGTGGTGAACCGAGCGCACGGCCAGCGGCCCACATCCCGGGCTCGTCGAGTCCTCGCCCGCCGGAAGCGGATCAGCTTCTGTCCCCCGTCCCCGGGCGGCGGGTATCGGTGCGCTGAGGACGGCGATGTGATCGAGCCACCCTCGGCCGCTACTACAGATAGTGGTCGCGATCGAACCTGTGGGGTCGATGAGCAGTCCGTCCCGACTGTCGCTGTGAGTAATCACTGTGAGGAGGCCGGTCGGGGTCATGGCCGTGTCCCAGTCGGTGTCGGCGAGCCAGTCGGTGGCACCGGGATGGACCGCGGTGATGATCAGGTTGAACCGGCCGCCGGACGAGGAGCCGACGCGGGCGAGTCGGTGTTCGGTCGCGCGGTCCGGGTCGGTCGGGTGCGTCAGTCGGAGCCGACCGAGTCGGGGTCCGGACCCCGACTCAGCGGCGCCGACGCCGAGCGCGTCAGCGCGGCCGTGGGGATCGTCGAGCGTGTCTGTCGTGGTCGCGGTGTCGGCGGTGCGTCCGAGTCGGGTGACGGTCCAGACCGCCTCGGCCAGTCCGGCGTACGGGTCCAGACCGCGAACGCCACCGCGCGCGGTCGGGTACGCGGGGCGCGGGGGTGGCGGGGCAAGCAGGAGGACGCGGTCGCCGGGGCGGGTGTAGGTGGTGACGAGGGTGACGATCGCGCGTCCGAGCCAGCCCGCCAGCAGCGCGGTGCCGGGCAACGGCTCGACGTCGGCGAACGGCCACACGGTCGCCGGGCGAGGTCGCCGGGCACCGCCTCGGGCGGAACGGTGTGCCACGGCGCGATGCCGGCCACGCACGCGGTGACGCGGTCGTGTGCGCCCGATGTTGTCGTGTCCTCGGATGTGCCCGGCGTGCGGTGGCCTGTCCTCGTATGGCGGGGGTGTAGACATCCCGGATCTCCCTCTCGCTGCCAATGGCGGGGTGATGCCCTGTCACTACAAGAGGCCGGTTTTCAGCCCGTTTTCTTTCACCGCACACCGAAATTCACATTCGCAAATCTTCGCGTTTGGCTTTCTTGTTAGCCGAGCGGTCCACGGTTCATGAAACAAAGTCCAAACACCTCTCTTAAACAAGAGGACAACACCCCGAGCGAAAGCGAACCCGCAGCGCAAGTCACCGAAGTTTTTCAAGCAACTTCCGCATCCCAGGCCAGATCCCCGCCGACCAACCTTCGAACCCTGCTAAGGCTCCAGCCGGAGGCCTCTTAAAAGCCCAGGCAGATACCCCTTAAGGGCAGGCGAACACGCGCTCACGCCACCCGCCGAGCGAGCCGAAGTGGATCGATCCAGATCGACGATTTTAATAGCACCTTGCGCGCGACAAGGCGTTCTCCTTGTTCTTTTCTTGTTCTTTTCTTGCTCTTTTCTTGTCGCTGTCGCGGTGTCCTTCCTGAGTCAGTTCATCGCTTGACTCAAGGAGACAGACATGCAGGACAACGACAGTGAGAACAACCCGTCGATGCGGCCCGGGAGTGAGGGGTTGTTGCCGTTGGGTTCGGCGCGGAATTCGTTCGCGTGGTTGGTGACGGGGCCGGATCCGATGGCGGTGGACGGGCGCCGCTTCCCGGGGTTGCCGGATCGGCTGGTGCCGCTGGACGAGTTGCGTGATCGGCTGCTGGATCCCGCGTGCACGGGCCGCACCCGTGACGCGGTGTGGCGGTTTCTGATCGGGCGTTCCCGCGCGGAGGGAGCGGCCTGGACGGTCGCGTGCGTGGGGATGGCGCTGCCGACGTTGGCGCGCAGCGCCGCCCGTTTGGCGGGGCACTTTCGCGGGGATCGGGCGGACCTGCACGCGGCGATACTGACCGGTTTCCTCGAGGCGCTGACCACCGTCGAGGTGGGCGGGCAGAGGCTGTCGCAGCAGCTGCGGTGGGCGGCGTTTCGCGCCGGGCACGCCGCGGTGACCGAGTCCCTGGACGCGCCGATCCCGGCTGAACCGGAGGCCATCGACGCCTCGGTCGACGCGCCGTTGCCGTGGGCGGCGGGGTTCCGGTCGACCTCGCCGCACCGGCCCTGGGGGCATCCGGATCTGGTGCTCGCCCGCGCCGTCGCGGTCGGGGTCCTGACCCCGCCCGAGGCGGAACTGATCGCCACCACCCGGCTGGAGGAGATCGGCCTGGCGGACTGGGCGGAGCTGCACGACATGCCGCACGGGCGGGCCAACCTCGCGCGCTGGCGGGCTGAACAACGACTCGTCGCCTACCTGCTCGACGAGGCCCGCGAGACCGACCCGGACGACCCGGTCACGACCGCCGCCTTCACCTCCCTGGCGCTGCGCTCAGCCCCCGGCACCACCACACCTCCACCGGGACAGTCACCCACAGTGAGTGGTCATGGCCGCAACGGCCGACCAACTTCTTCGAAGAAATTCGAACCGGCGGTGAAAGAAAACGGCCCGAAATCCGGCCTCTTGAAGTGGAGGGGTTCCACGCCCACCGCCGCGCCCTCCACCTCACCTGAGCAGATTTCGGAGGTGCGCCGATGCGCGTGACACCTGGCACCCACGCCGACCACACCCAGCCCACGACCCCACCGGTGGACCGCGCGGCCTGCCGCGACACCGCGCCGCGGCAGGCCTCCGGCGCCGCCACACGGCCTGTCCCGCTGCGGCTCAGTCATCTGATGAATGTGTGTGGAACCGGAGCACGCCGCAGCCTCCGGCGACGCTCCCGCGCGGTCACCGTCACGGTCCTGGCCGCGGCGTTGCTGGCTGTCGCGGCGACGGGTCCGGCGCTGGCTGACACGACGCAGGTGCTGGCGTTCGCGGCGAAAGTGGAGGACGTCTTCAACAACATCCGCAACTGGCTGGTCGGGATCCTCGCGGGGTTGGCGACGGTGTTCCTCACCGTCGGAGGGGTCCGCTACCTGATGGCCGCCGGTGACCCCGGCGAGGTGGAGAAGGCCAAGACCGCGTTCAAGTCCGCCGGCTGGGGCTACGGGCTCGCCGCGCTGGCGCCGCTCGTGGTGGAGATCCTCAAAGGGATCGTCGGGGGCTAGGGCGATGACCAACACCCACCCCACCCACACGCCCGCCGATCGCGGCGAGCCCGGCGCGCCCCTGGCACGGGCGCGCCGGGATCGGGTCATCCTCACCCCGCCCGCCGACCGCCACCGCCCTTGGCGAGGTCGCCGTCCACGCGGGGCGTGGGTGGCGGCCGTCCTCCTGGCTGGACTGATCGGCGGCGCGTTCGCGGTCCAGGCGTCGGCTGCCGACCCGACGGCGCACACCGCGGCGGCACGACAGCTGCTGCTCCCCGCGCAGCCGGCGCCGAACCCGCCACTGCCGCTGCCCACCGGGCCGACCTCGACCTGCGCTCCGAACTCGCCAGACCCGACCTGTCATTTCCCGACCGTGACATCGACGCCGTCGGTGCCGGTCTCGCCGCTGCCTCCGATCACCGAGCTGCCGACGACAAGCTGCTTTCCCGGGCAGGTCGGCTGCACGCCCGCCACCACGCGAACCTCGCCGAGCACGCCACCGTGCACGGGCGAGGGCTGCATCCCGCAGCCGACGACCGCGCCGCCGAGCAGCGGCATCCAGCCAGGTGAGCCGGGTGCGGGTGGTGGCGACCCGGAGTGCGGGATCACCAACATTTCAGGGTGTATCAACGCGGCGATCAACGCGGTCTTTCGCGACCTGGTCAAGGCGGCGATGGACCCGGTGCTCAAGCTGCTCGGCGACACCGCGTTCAGCACGCCGACGCTGGATTCGCTGCCCGGTATGGCGAACCTGTGGAACAACTCGTGGCTGATCGTCCTCGCGGCGTTCGGCGGGCTGGTCATGATCGGCGGGATCGTAGTGATGGCCCACGAGTCCATCCAGAGCCGTTACTCGATCAAGGAGATCGCGCCCCGGCTGGTGGTGTCATTCATCGCGTCGACGCTGTCGCTGTTCGTCATCGACAAGGTCATCCGCCTCGCCAACGCCCTCTCGGCCGCAGTGCTCGGCGACGGAGTCGACCCACCCAAACTCGGCAACACCCTGGCGGAGTCGGTCAACGGCGCCTACTCCGCGGCCGTGTCCGGTGGGCTGTTCGTGATCATCCTGCACCTCGTGCTCGTGATCGCGGTGATCGCGCTGCTGCTGGTCTACGTGGTGCGGGTGATCATCCTGTTGATCCTCACCGCGTCGGCCCCGCTGTGGGTCGCCTGCCACGCCCTGCCTCACACCGACGGCATCGCCCGCTGGTGCGAACGCGCCCTCGTCGCGACCTTGGGGATCCAGGTCGCCCAGGCGCTCACGTTGATCGTCGCACTGAACACGTTCCTGAGCGGCAGCGTGCACCTGTTCAACTCCGTGGGCGGCGGGCTGGTGATGCTCTTCGCCGTCCTCGGGCTGCTCTACATCCTGTTCAAGATCCCGTTCTGGCTCCTGTCGGCCACCAAGCTCGGCACCGGCCGCTCGTTCCTCGGCGGACTGGTCAAAGCGGTGATCGCGGCCAAGACCTTCGGCGCCATCGCGGGCAAAGCCGGCGGGTTCGGTAAGGCCCGTGCCCTCGGCGTCGCCCAAGCGGGCCGCAGGCACGGTGGTGGCGGGCGGGGTGGTGCGGCCGATCCGCCGTGGCCGCCGCAACCCCGGATCGCGCCGACTCCGGACGCGGTCAACAAGCGGCTGAGGCAGCAGTACGACGCCGAGCGGGAGCGTGCCGCCCGCCAGCCGATGCTGCCCTCCCAGGAACCAAGGTTCCTGCAACCGGGTCCGCAAGAAACCAGCCACGACCCCGCCCGCACCCCAGCCGTCCCGGTGCGGCCAGGACCACCCGAGTTCAGCTCCGGCCCGCGCCCGGCGGGCACTGCGCCCCCGGCGTTCCGGCACCGCCCGCAGCCAGGTTCAGCACCGAAATTCCAAAGCCCCGGCGGCCCGCGGTCCGGGAAGCCGCCAGCACTGCCGATCCGCGTGGCGTCGGTCCCACCGCAGCTGCGGTTCCAACCAGCGAGCCCAGAACCCGCGCACACCTCGCGCCCGGTCACACGCTCCGCTCCGCAACCCGCCGCGCCGGTGTTCCGTGCGGCGCGACCGGAGCCGCGGCTCGGTGACGCCTTGCCACGCACGCAGTCCGTGCCGCCGGTCGCGTTCCGTCCACCGGCGCCACCCACAACCCGAGGGGACGCAGAGAAATGACGCAACCCATTCGAATTCCGTCCGATGTGGACCGCGAGGACCGTGTGCTGGCAGGACTGACCGCACGCCAGCTCGCGATCCTGGCGGTGACCGGGATCGTGCTCTACAGCGGTTGGACGCTCGGCAGGGCGGTGATCCCGCTGCCGGTGTTCCTCGCCGTCGCGGTGCCCATCGCCGTCACCGCCGCGGTGCTCGCGTTGGGCCGTCGGGACGGGATCAGTCTCGACCGGCTCGTCGTGGCCGCGATCCGCCAGCGCCTGCAACCCCGCCACCGGGTGGCCGCACCCGAGGGCGTGCGACCGGCACCACCCTGGCTCACCGGTGACACCGCCGGCGGTGTCACCGGTGAGGCCGAGGTGTCCCCGGCGCCGTTGCGGCTGCCCGCCGAAGCCGTGACCGAGGCCGGTGTCGTCGACCTCGGAGCCGACGGCGTCGCGATCGTCGCGGTGGCGTCGACGGTCAACTTCGCACTACGCACTGCCGGTGAGCAGGAGGCGCTGGTCGCATCGTTCGGCCGGTATCTGCATTCGCTGACCGCGCCGGTGCAAGTGCTGGTGCGCACCGAACGACTCGACTTGTCCGGGCAGATCGCCGAGCTGCGTGAGGCGGCGGCGGGGTTGCCGCATCCGATGCTGGAGACCGCGGCTCGCGAGCACGCCGACTACCTCGACCAGCTCCGCCGCTCCACCGACCTGCTCCGCCGACAGGTACTGCTGGTGCTGCGCGAACCCGTGCGCTCGGCGGGGCCGGCCGACGGGCTCGGCGGCGCCTCACCGCTGGCCGCGCTGCGCGCCCGCCGCGAGCGCCCCCGCGCTGCCGGGGTGACCGAAGGTGGGCGGCGAGCGGCGGAGACACGGCTGGTGCGCCGCCTCGGCGAAGCCGCCGAGCTGCTCGCCCCCGCCGGGATCACCGTGACCCCGCTCGACGCCGGGCAGGCCACCGCCGTACTCGCCGCGGCCTGCAACCCCGACTCCCTCATCCCACCCGGTGCCGGGCTCGCCGGAGCCGACGACGTCATCACCACCACCGGGACCGACGCACTCGACGACGAGCCCTGGCCCACAGCGCAGCCGCCAGTGGCGGAGACCTCGAGTTCCGTGGACGACTGGGATGGGAGCGACCTGTGAGCAGCGCACGCCGCCGCCGACAACACGGAAAGCACGCCGCCGGGGCGCCGATCGGGAGGGCGGGCGCGTTCACCCCGGACTCGCTATCGGTCGCGCCCCGGCATCTCGAGGTCGGCGGCGAGTTCGTCGCCACGTTCGCGACCGTCGGCTACCCGCGCGAGGTGTATCCGGGATGGCTGCAACCGCTGCTGTCGCACCCGGGCCGGGTCGACGTCAGCCTGCACATCGAGCCGATCGACCCGGTGACGGCGGCGAACCGGCTCAAACGGCAACTGTCCAAACTGGAATCCGGCCGCCGCCAGACGAGCGAGAAGGGGCGGCTGCTGGATCCGATGGTCGAAGCCGCCACTGAGGACGCCTACGACCTCGCCGCCCGGGTCGCCCGCGGCGAGGGCAAGCTCTACCGGTTCGGCCTGTACCTGACCGTGCACGCCACCTCTGCGGATGCGCTCGCTGATGAGGTCGCGGCGGTGCGGTCGCTGGCGGCGTCGCTGCTGCTCGACGCGAAACCCACCACCTACCGTTCGGTGCAGGGCTGGGCCTCGACGCTGCCACTCGGGCTGGACCTGATCGGGATGCGGCGCACGTTCGACACCAGCGCCCTGGCCGCTGCGTTTCCTTTCACCAGCCCCGACCTGCCACCAGCGGACCCTGCCAGCGTCGCCGCGCCGACGGGGGTGCTCTACGGGTTCAACGTGGGTTCGCAGGGGCTGGTGCACTGGAACCGGTTCGACGCGGACAACTACAACTCCGTCATCCTCGGCCGCTCCGGCGCGGGCAAGAGCTACCTGGTCAAACTGGAGACCTTGCGGTCGCTGTATCGCGGGATCGAGGTCTCGATCATCGACCCCGAAGACGAGTACCGCCGCCTCTGCGAAGCCGTCGGCGGCACCTACGTCCACCTCGGCGCCCAGGACGTGCGGGTCAACCCGTTCGACCTACCGATCTCGATACGTCCCGACGGGCGCCGCACCGCGCCGCGCGACGCGGTGACGCGGCGAGCGTTGTTCCTGCACACCGTGATCGCGGTCCTACTCGGCACCGCACCGACCTCGCAGCAGCGCGCGGTGCTCGACCAGGCGATCACGGCGACTTACGCCCGCGCGGGCATCACCGACGACCCGCGCACCTGGAGCCGTCCCGCGCCGCTGCTGGCTGATCTCGCGGCCATCCTCGCCGCGGGAGACCCGGACGCGGTCGACCTCGGCGCCCGGCTGCACCCCTACGTGCACGGCGCGTTCTCGGCGATGTTCGCCGGTCCGACCACCACCCGCGCCGAAGGACATCTGACCGTGTTCAGCCTGCGGGACCTGCCCGACGAACTCAAACCCATCGGAACCCTGCTCACCCTCGACACCGTGTGGCGGCGCGTGTCCAACCCCGCGATCCGCCGGCCGCGGCTGATCACCGTCGACGAGGCGTGGCTGCTCATGGCCGACCCCGCCGGCGCGGCGTTCCTGCACCGCATGGCGAAAGCGTCCCGCAAACACTGGGCGGGCTTGACGATCGCCACCCAGGACGTCGGCGACGTCCTCCGCACCGACCTGGGCAAAGCGATCGTCGCCAACGCCGCCACCCAGATCCTGCTCCGGCAAGCCCCGCAGGCGATCGACGAGATCGTCACCACCTTCAACCTCTCCGCAGGCGAGAAGCAGTTCCTCATCTCCGCCGACAAAGGCCAGGGCTTGCTCTCGACCGGAACCCAGCGTGTGGCGTTCCAATCGCTGGCCTCGCCGCAGGAGAACGCGCTGATCACGACAGATCCCGCCGAACTCGCCGCGACCACAGCGTCCCGCCGCAGCTCGGCCGAGTTCGACGACCAGGTGGACGGCTACGTCGAGCTAGACGCCGTCTGACATCCGCTCTATTTCTGCCTTTTCTATTCGGAACTGAGGTGTGCCATGTCCGCTATCGAGTCCGCTGTGGACAGGAAGCGGCCGGGGAGGTTGCTGACGCAGAACCGGGAACTGCGGGCGATCGGGGCGTGGAATTGGACGCTGCCTGCAAGTTCTGCCGTTCATTGGCAGGCCTCATGCCATGTCTCGTGAGAAACGTAAATCATCAAGAATCGCTCAGGACCCGGTCGAGCGCCGCCCGTCCCGCCGGACCCCACGCCGGTTTGCCGCCGGGCAGGCCACGGTCCCCGTTCTGGCCCATCAGCATCAGGAAGAGGCTCTTCAGCGCGGCCAGCCCGCGGGCGCGCCGGACCGTCGCTTCGTCAGCCTCCGCGTACGCGGCGAAGAACCGTGCGGCCGCGCCCTCCGGCAGCAGCACCCAGGCAGCCGCCAGGTCCAACGCCGGGTCGCCGACGAACATGTCACCGAAGTCCACAACACCCGCCAGCGTCCCGTCCGCGACGACGACGTTCGCGGGATGCAGGTCGCCGTGCACCCACACCGGTGGACCCTCCCACACGGAGGCCTCGACGGCATCGTCCCAGACAGCCCGGACGTCGGCGGTGTCGGAGCCGATCGCGTCAACGTCGACGGAGTCGACGAAATACTCGAAGCCGTCCGTGCAGTCCTTGGGATGCGCGCCGCGGCCCGTATCAACCGGTGCGTCGGCGGGCGCTGCCACATGCAGCGCCCCGAGGAACGCCGCCAGGGTGTCGGCCGCGTGCTCGCCGCGGGTGATCGACCCGTGGTCCAGCGGCAGCCCCGGCACCCACGTCACGACCGTCCAGATCTTGGGAAGACGCTCGGAGGGCGCGCCGCTCCGCACCGGGACAGGAATTGGCAGTGGCAGGCGTGGGGCGAGCAGCGGCAGCCACCGGCGCTCCTTGAGTTGGTGATCGGGACCGGTGTCCATGCGCTGGATCCGCACGGCCAGCTCATCCCCGAGGCGCCACATCTGGTTACCCCAGCCACCCTCCACCTCGAGGAGGGGCAGCTCGGCCAGGTCCGGATGCTGGTCCCGCAGCAGGTCGCGGATGAGACCCGCGGTGATCTCAAACTCGGTCATGCGGATCAACCGTACTTGGTCCGACCACGACAACGCTGTCCGACAGTTCCGACGTGCGCTCACACACCACCGTCCCGAAGTCAGCCCTAGCCAGCCCGCGATCTGACTCACAAACACACTTCGACATCGCTAGGCGAGCCACGGCCCTCCATAGGAGCGCTTCACGACGTGTCTCGCGAGACACGCAAAATCATCAAAACACGACTCCGGCGACTTCTTCTCCGACAACTACACCCGCGCGTGGCTGCGCATCGCCCGCGCACGACCCGAGGTCACGTTCTACTGCTACACCAAGGAGATCGCGCGTTTCCGGCGGCTGATCAAACCAAATCCGCCGGTGAACTTCCTGTGGGTCTACTCCTACGGCGGCACTCAGGACGTCACGCTCGATCCGGCGCGGGATCGGGTGGCGGACGTGTTCCCTGATGAGGCCGCGATCACCTACGCGGGCTGGTCCTCCCAAGCCGCCTCCGACCTGCTCGCGGTGCTCGGCCCGCGCCTGGTCGGGGTCCCCGCCAACCGGATCCCGCACTTCCTCACCCGACTGGCCGGACGCCGGTTCAGCGAATGGCAAGCCGACGTCGACGTCGATGCCGAACGCGCCCAGCGCAAAACCCGGCTCCGCGTCATCCCCGGAACCACACAGGACGCGCGTGAGCAGGCACGCGCGGCGTGACTCTCCTACCCAGCACGGTCTCACGTCCGTCGTCCGCTTCATTCCAGTGATCGAAAGGTTTCCACGCCATGTATTCGCTGTTGTCCACTGTGTACCGCGGTTCCATCGATGCGTTCGCCGACGATCTGTTCCACACCGTGCTCCCCTGGTTCGCCCGCGAAGCCTGGACGATGGCCATGACCTGGGCGCTATGCATGCTCGTGGTCGTCATTGGTATCTATGCCGCGCTGGTGCCGTTCCACACCGTCCGCGGCCTGATCCGCCTCCGCCGCAGGATCTTCCAGCGCGTCGTCGATGCGGCGCGCCGCCGCCGCGGCATCAAGCAGGACCCTGACGCGACACCGACAGTCGGCCTTGACGACTTGCCCGACGATACGGACGAGAGCACGAAGCCGGCCGGCCTCGGACAGGAGCGCTGACATGCCCGCTCCGGCACCGGACTCGATCCTGCAGGACTACCTGCGTGACCCCGGCGGCGCGCTGCACAGGGTGCTCGGCGCGCTACGCGAGTTCGCGCTCACCCAAGGCCCGATCCTCGGCCTCACCATGGCGGCCGCGTGGACCGCGGTGATCGCCGGTCGCCGGTGGTGGCGGCGCCGGTGTCATGACCGGATGGCCGCCGATGCCCGCGTGGTGACCGTGCTCGCCCCACCCACGGTCGACCGGGACGGCGCGACCGCGCTCTACTCCAACCTCGTCGGGCTACTGCGGCCCGGCTGGAAACGCCGGCTGCACGGCCAGCCGCACATCGTGTGGGAGTACGTGTTCACCCACAGCGGCGTCGCCCTGCGGCTCTGGCTGCCCGGAGTCGTGCCGCCGGGCATGGCCGAGCGGGCGATCGAAGCCGCCTGGCCAGGCGCCCACACCCGCACCACCCCCGCCACACCACCAATCCCCCACACCACCCCACCAGGCAAAACAGTCGAAGCCGTCGGCGGGGAGCTGCGGCTCGCGCACAGCGAGGCACTCCCGATTCGCTCGGACTTCCCCGCCGATCCTGTGCGGGCGCTGCTCGGCGCCCCGGTCGGGCTGGCCAGTCATGAGCGAGTGGTGGTGCAGATCCTCGCCCGCCCGGTCACCGGGGCCCGTGTCCGGCGAGCCCGGCGGGCCGCGCGCCGAGTCCGCTCCGGCACCCCAGTGCGGCTGGCGGGGCGGCTGCTAGATCTGATCACCCCACACGCCGGTTCCCGCGCCCGCGGCGCCACGGCGGCGAAACCGGTTATCGATCATCAGACGTCGCTTGAGTATGCGGCGCAGGACCGGGTGATCGTCGCCAAGCAACGCGGCCCCCAGTACGAGACGCGCGTCCGCTACGCGATCGCCACCCTCGTCCCCGACACCCTCACCCACGCCGGGCGGGTGCCGGTGCGGGAGCATCTGCGCGGCCGCGGCCACGCCATCGCGAGTGCGTTCGCGGCGTTCAGCGAGCACAACTACTACCGTCGGGTGAAGCTTCGCCACCCCGTGCGGGCCGTCGCCGAACGGCGCCTGGCTGGCGGGGATCTCCTGTCGATCGCGGAGCTGGCCGCGCTCGCCCACGTCCCCACCGACGAGGCCAGCCCCGGGCTGCAGCGCGCCGGCGCGAAAGCCGTCCCACCACCACCCGGCATCGCCACCGAAGGCCCCGAGGTCAAGCCGATCGGCGTCACCGACTCAGGACACTCTCGGCCGGTGGGGTTGCGGGTCGCCGACGCCCGCCATCACCTGCACATCCTCGGCGCCACCGGCTCCGGCAAGTCCGAACTGATGGCGCGGATGATCCTCGACGACGCCGACGCCGGACGCGGCCTCGTCGTCATCGACCCCAAAGGCGACCTGGTCACCGACGTCCTCATGCGGCTGCCCGCGCGGCTCGGGGAGAAGGTCGTGCTTTTCGACGCCGACTCCCGATCCCGGCCACCGGTGCTCAACCCGCTCGAAGGCGACGACACCGCGCGGGTCGTGGACAACCTGGTGTCGATCTTCTCCCACATCTACTCCTCCAGCTGGGGACCCCGCACTGAGGACATCCTGCGCTCCGGGCTCCTCACCCTGCGAGAGCTGCCCGGCACGCCGACAATCGCGGACCTGCCGAAGCTGCTGAGCGTGCCCGCGTTCCGCCACCGCGCACTCGACCAGATCACCGACCCCATCCTCGTCGGATTCTGGTCCTGGTACGACGAACTCTCCGACGCCGCCCGCGCCCAAGTCGTGGCACCGCTGATGAACAAGCTCCGCGGCCTCCTGCTCCGCCCCTTCGTGCGGGCGGCGCTGGCCGGCGGCGAATCCACCGTGGACATGGACGCGGTACTCGACGGCGGAATCTGCCTAGTGCGCCTAGGGAAGGACGCGCTCGGCATGGACACCGCGCGGCTGGTCGGGTCCATCGTGGTCGCCCGCACCTGGCAAGCCGCGACCCGCCGGGCGCGGATCCCGCAGGGCGAGCGACGCGACGCCGGGCTCTACATCGACGAATGCCACAACTTCCTGAACCTGGCCTACCCGATGGAGGACATGCTCGCCGAAGCCCGCGGCTACCGCATGTCCATGACGCTGGCCCACCAATACCTACGCCAGCTCCCCCGCGAACTCGAGGAAGGCATCTCCACCAACGCCCGCAGCAAAATCATCTTCAACGCCTCCCCCGAAGACGCCGGCGCGCTCGCCCGCCACACGCAGCCGCGGCTGTCCGAACACGATCTCGCCAACCTCGGCCGCTTCCACATCGCCGCCCGCCTCGTCCTCGACAGCGAGGAGACGCCGCCTTTCACCGCCGTCACCCAGAAACTGCCGCCCGCTGCACCTGGCCGCGCCAAACGCATCCGCCAGCTCGCAAAAGCCAACACTCAACGCCGACCCGTCGCCACGACCGACTCCGGGCTGCCGGGTGAGCGAACAGCGCATGACCCGCGCCGCGCGGCCTGACCTGTGCACAAGACTAGTGGAGGAGCGGTATCGACCAGTGCACTACTCGAAGCCATCTCAACATCAGTGTGGAGTCGGCGAAGTCCGGTGTCCGAGGCGAATTCAGCCGCAGACGTGTCATGTACCAGCTGGTCGCGGGAGTTCTGCGACTACAGCGGGCGCGTTAGCCAGTCGAGCCGCTGGGGCCATTGCGGGCCCAGATGCTCATTCAAGAGCACGACCAATCGCGGGCCGTCGACGAACTCGAAGCGCGCGTCGTTGTTGGCAAGAGTATGGACACCTTTGGTGCCGCTGCTCGTGGTGACTAGCACGCCGCCCGTGGCGTGCTCATAGGAAACAACCCCGATGAGGGATCGGGCTTCCTCGACACCAACTTTGCGGCCGTACTGCTTACATTCGACGAGCAGTTTTTGCTTTCCGCCTGGAGTGGATTTCAGCGCCACTACGTCTCGTCCTCCGTCGCCGGTCGGCGGAGTCAGTGTGACGTCGAATCCGATTGCCAAGTAGAGGCGGGCAATCAGACACTCGAACTGTCGCGGCGTGATACCCATGAGCGCTTCACGCCATGGGATCGCGCTGTTGTCGATGTAGAAGGTGTTGATCACAGCGACCGTGTCCGCCAGCCCTTCGCGCCGGCCTCCTGGAAGACGGCCTCGGTGCGCACGAGCGTACGACTCGACAACCATGGCGGCGCGCGCTGGTGATTCAGGCAGGAGATCAAGCACCCAGCGCACGCCAGGGTGTGCGTGCATGCCGTCGCGCATAGTCAGTGACAGGCGGCGGAAGTACTCAAACTGTTCCTGCAGCGCGGTGAACTCGTCCCGCTTCTCTATCAAGGCGAGATGTAGATCGTCATCGAAACCGAAGGTAACACCGTCAAAGAGGAGGTGCCGCAACAATTGGCGTACCTCGGACTCCGGTCGCTGCGCGACCGATGCAAGGTACTCGTCAAGCAGGCGGCGAGTGGGGAATGACCAGGTGTGCAGGCCCTCGGGAGAGCGCGGACTGTCGGGATCCAGAGTCAAGATCGTGGTCAGCCACTCTTCCAATTTTCCATCCCAGTAGGCGCCAACTCGCGCGCCCTTGGTCATGGCCTCTTCTTTGTTCCGTGGTCCCAACCGGATTCTGTCCGTCGAGCCCAGCTGGCGGCGAATCGGCCAGTGCTGTACCGCAGTGGGAGACGTCCCGTCAAACCACATCTGAAAGTCCTCGTCATCCCCGCAGTCCGAGCAGATATGAGGACAGTCTCCGGTCTGTTCGTCCCGCACATGTGACAGCGCCGGGTACTGCCTGCTGCTGCCGCCGCAGCGAGGGCACTCCCAGGAGTTGCCTGCTTCGAGAAGTTTGAAGACATCCACGTGAGCATCTGGCATGTACTTAAGCCTGCCGTATCTACACGAGGTTGTCTGCGGTGCCTTCGGATCATCTCCAGCCGAGGTGAGGTTGCAGGAGAAGTTGACCGGCCACAGGACAGACAGACCCTGCGCGCCCAGTGACTGGACTTTCGTCTCGATCGGCAATCACGTCGCCAGGAAGAACGGGAAGCCCAGACGAATCCCCGAGCCGGATGCCGCCATTGCCGCCAGCTCTCCGACGTTCGATCTGTTGATCCCCAGTTAATTGCGCCAATTTACAAGCTGGAGGTACACCCGTGATCACAAATCCGACCCAGCAACGAGCGCTACGCGCTCACCGCCCCGAACGACCGCTCCCACGGGTGCTGAACTCCGCCGAGCACCACGCCTGGCTTGCCCGCCATCTCACCCCGCGCGACCGGTGGCTGATCCGAATGCTGTTCGAGCACCACGTGTTCACCACCCACCAGATCGTCGACCTGTGCTTCCCCAGCCGCCGCGCCGCGAACCTGCGGCTCCGGTGCCTCTACCAATGGGGCGTCGTGCACCGCTTCCAGCCCCACCGCGACAACGGCACCCATCCCATGCACTACGTCCTCGACACCGCCGGCGCCGTCGCCCTCGCCCGCGAAGAAGGCCGCACCCCCGCCGAACTCGGCTACAACCGCGACCGCGAGATCGGCCGCGCCTACTCGCTGCAGCTCGCGCACACCGTGGGCTGCAACAGCCTGTTCACCGCCCTCGTCCACCACACCCGCGACCACGCCGGGGAACTCGCGTCATGGTGGTCCGCGGCGCGGTGCGCCCGGCACTGGGGCGACATCGTCAAACCCGACGCCTACGCCCGCTGGCGCGACAACACCGGCGCCGAGGTCGAGTGGTTCACCGAGTTCGACTTCGGCACCGAAACCCTGCACCGCCTCGCCGCGAAACTTCCCCGCTACCACCGCCTCGCCGACAGCACCGGAATCACCACCCCGGTCCTGTTCTGGTTCCCCACCGCCCAGCGCGAGACCTCAGCGTGCCGTGCCCTCGGCGACGCGCTGCGGGCGCTCGACCATCCCGACCTCGTGCCAGTAGCGACCACAAACGCCGATGCCAGCCCCAACCCCGTCGATCTGACACTGGCACGCTGGCTCCCCCTCAACGGAGCCCCGGCGACTGGGCGTATCACGCTCGCCGATCTGCGCCACAGCTGGCCGCAACTGCGCTCAGCAACCTCACCGAACCCGGCACCGGTCGGCGTCTCCGGCGAGCCACGCACCGAACTGCCAGCACCAGCACCGTGCCCGCCCGGCGCGGCCCAACGCGGGCGCTAGGCCACCCGGATGGGAAAAACCGCCGGGTACACGATCGCCGGTCTGCTCGGCGCGGTCCTGCTCATCGCGGGCTCGGCGATCGCCGCCGTCATCTCGCTGTTCAGCCTTGGCAGCGGCCCCAGCCAAGCCGCGCTCGCCGACATCCCGCCCGGCTATCTCGCCCTCTACCAACAAGCCGCCGCAGACTGCCCCGGACTGGACTGGTCCATCCTCGCCGCCATCGGCAAAGTCGAAACCGACCACGGCCGCCTCAACGCCCCTGGCGTGACCAGCGGCGAGAACTTCGCCGGAGCCGGCGGCCCGATGCAATTCCTCACCGCGACCTTCGCCGGAGTCACCACACGCCACCCGCTGCCACCAGGCGGAGCGACTCCACCATCGCGATATAACCCGCACGACGCCATCCACGCCGCGGCGTTCTACCTCTGCGACTCAGGCGCACGCGACGGCCGTGACCTGCACGCGGCGATCTTCGCCTACAACCACGCCGAATGGTACGTCCAGAAAGTCCTCGCCCAGGCCGAGAAATACTCTGAAACGACGACGAACGTTTCAGAAGCGTGCGGTTCTCTTCAGCAGACTGTTCAGCAGCGTGCTGGAGATTTCAGCGGGGACCGTGCGGTGGTCGCGGTGCGGTTCGCGTGCGCTCAGTTGGGGAAGCCGTATGTGTGGGGTGGGAACGGGGATCCTGGGTTTGATTGTTCTGGTCTGACCAGGGCGGCGTATGCGGCGGCGGGGATTGATCTCCCTCGGACTGCGCAGACTCAGTACAACGCGGGCCCGCGGTTGCCGACGGGGACATCGCCTCGGCTGGGTGACTTGCTGTTCTTCGGCACGCCCGACCGCATTCACCATGTGGGGATATCACTGGGCGGGACGCAGATGGTGAACGCGCCGACCTTCAACAAGCCGGTGCAGGTTCAGGACTATCGGAGGTTCGGAGACTACGCCGGTTTGAGTCGCCCAGCCAGCTGAGCAGGTTCCCGCACGAAGATGACCATTTTGTCCGTATAGAGCGCCGCAAGAGCCTTCGCTCAAGTAGCGTGGAAGATCCAACCCTGCCGGGCATGAGGGGCGCCCCGCCCCCACCTGCTGCCGGAACCGTATCCCGGAACGCATACTCATACCAAACAGCGGACATTACGCAGCTTGCACGATCGAGCAGCCGCAACGGAAAGCCTGCTGGCAACTACAACGTCTGGAACCGCAGCGACAACGCCTGGGTGCTTTACGACGACGCGGGCTACGGCGACCGCCGGTGGAACTACTGCGTGGGGTACACGACCTTCTGAGCCCTCGTCGCTCCCCTCACGCCGGCGGCCGAGGGGAACTAACGGGCCAGGCCCGCCAGTGTGAGTACCAGGTGAGCCGACTCCGGATACCAGATGTCGGAGTGTGCTCCTGCCGGATTCCACCAGCGTCCTCTGCGGTAGCGGTGGCTTGCGTCGATGTTCACGATCCGCTGGTCGAGTTCGCCGCGCTCATACGCGGCGGTGATTTCGCGCAGAGCGGTCCAGGCGACGTACTGGCTGGGGGCCGAGGCGCCGACGTGGCCGATGCCCGCGGTGCCTTCGGCCAGCCGGTGCCATAGCCCGGTCGCCCGATCGGCGCGCGAGTGGGTCAGCACGACCGGGCCGTTGATCGGGGCGTTGTGCAGGATCCGCTCGAATCGGCAGGCGAACACGTCCGGGGCGGCGGCCATCTGGAACACCAGCAGCGTGTCGACCGTGTACGGGTAGCGGGGATCGCCCAGGTTCCAGCCGAGTACCGGCGGCCTGCGGTCGGCCGCCACTTGGATGGCTTCGGCGAGGAATCGGCCGCCGAAGGAATGCCCGACACAGTGCAGGTACTGACCTGCGGCGTTGCGCAACGCCGGCGGGCTGCCGGGAAGCCGCCGTTCGGTGTTGAGATAGCCGAGCAGCTGGGCGAGCACGTCCGCGGCCCGGCCTTCGGTCGTCATGGCATGGGCGCGGTCACGGATTCTGCGGTAGCCGGTCAAGAACGGGTTGCTCATGGACGGCCAGCGGACCACCACGTAGTAGGCCGACCAGTGGGCGAGTTCGGGATAGCGGTCGGCGTGAAAGCCGCTTTCCACTAGGTCGATGAACCGTCCGGCGCTGCGCTCGGCGGTGCGGCGGGTGTTGTTCCAGCCGTGGGTGAACACGACGATGTCGGTCGCGGTCTCGGGAACGAGCAGCCACCGCGCGAGCACCTGGCGGACACCGGCCGCGGGCACCGGCCTGCCGGTGCCCGGGTCGAGCAGATCGCCGCGCTCGTCGAGGTCGAGGATCACCGGCCGGGTCATGGCTCGTCCCGCCACAGGTGCACGTCGATGCCCCGGTAGAGCGTGAACATCAGGCCGAGCGGGTTGGCGTGATCGTCGATGAACGCGCGGGTCAGCGACCGGACGATGTCGCCGAGCTTGGTTCCCGGCTGGAGAAAATCGGTGAACAGCCGCCGGGAGTACTCGCACGCGAACGCCGGCGGCAAATCGACCTGGGGACCGACGAGGCAGCGGGCACCGTTTTCGAGCAGTGCCTTGCCGAACGCGGAATAGAACAAGGACGATACCTGTCCCCCCTGGCAGGCGCCGACGAAAACGAAGGGCTGGGTGGCCAGTGGCGTGTCAGCGAGCCACGCCATCAGGTCCGTGCTGTAGATCTTCTCGTGGTCGCTGAGCCGCAGGTAAGGATTTTCGACAACACCGTCGGTAGCGACTTTTCCATGGCACCCGAAACACATTATGTGATCAGGGAAAGCAGAGTCTTGGAATGCCATGGCGAGCTCATCCTTGCTGCTGCGCAGAACGACTTTCGCGCGTGGCGTGAAGAACTCGATGAGCGATGTGACGAACGGGGCGGCGGGAAACTGGGCATCGACCTCGTGGTCCACGTTCAGGCCCACCACGACCTCGCCGGGGTTGGTGACGGCGATCCGGCTGTCGAAGTTCTCGGTGCGGGTGAACGTGTGCTCGATGATGTGCCGGTAGCCCCAGAAACCGCCGAACGACCAGTCGGCTGGTGCTGGATAGCCGGTGGTTTCGGCGCCGGTGTAAAGCATTCCCCACGGCACGATCAGCTCGTCGGATTCGACACTGATCACGTTTTCGCCATGGCGTAGCGCTTCCAGCAGGTGCCCGCGGATCGTGTCCAGGCCCTTGTCCCCGCCATGGAACAGCATCCTGAACGTGTTGTGCCCGGCCCGCGCGAGGGTCAGCCCGACCTCGGCCAACCTGCGCTTGTGGTCCGGCTCGCTCAGGTCCCAGTCGTCGGCGAACGGGTACCGGATTCGGCTCGTATCACCTTCCTGGCAACGGTTCTCGATCACGTGCCGCTGCCAGGTTCGCCGCAGCACGTCGACGCTCGCCTCCAGGTCGTGGTGTGCGCGCTGCAAACGGCCCTGGTAGCCGCCGCCTCCGTCCTCGGGAAAGGCACTCCCCCAAGCCTGCACCAGATAGCCTTCCCGGCCGGGAAACCGCAGGAAGCGCAGGTTGATCGTGCGAGCACGGTTGTAGGACGGCCCGGCGACGTGGCGAAGGCCGTCGGTGTTGTCCACGGTGACGGTGGCCGCAAGTGTCCGCGTCACGACCGCACCTTCCGCGTCCGCACCGGGAGCCGGGCGGTGATCTCCAGCAGGAACTGGCTGTCGCTCTCCCGGTAGACACGGAATACCAGTGGCAACGGGCGGTCGTCGGGGATGACCACTTCGAATTCGGCGGGCTCGCTCACCCGGTCCACCGAGAGGGTCACCGACCGGCTCATGGGGGTGACCACCGCAGGCATCACGTCGAGTAGCACCCGGAGCCGCACCGGTTCGGGAAGTGGTTCCGCGTCAACGGCCGACCGTACCTGCAGCCACACCTGGGAGGGCCTGCCGACTGCCGCTTCATCGGGTTCACATCGGACGTCCGCGAGGAGTACAGCCCGCTGGAAGGGGACGTTCTCCGTGAAATCCGCCATGACGACGCCCACCTGGTTCAGGTGATCTTGAAGCCGGGCGTGCCGGAATTGGTAGACCGCGCCGACCTGTCGCAGAATTCCGCGCTGGCAGGCGTCGTCAAGGAACGTCATGACCGCCCAAGGCAGCCGCCGGGTCAGCGGCAGCCAGATGCGCACCACTACTAGCCACTGGCCCCAGGCGGTCAGCGCGAACCCGAGTCCGGCCGCGAGCCCGAGCGCGATTCCGGACCGGACCCCGTGCGCGAGCCCGGCAGGCACACCGAATGCAAGGCCGAGCACAAGCGTCTCAACGAGCATGGCCCGGCGGCTGGCCCTCAATAGGCTCGCGGGACTGGCAGCCGATCTCACATCGGAAACCGCCTCCAGGGCGGTCGTGAGTCCAGCGGCGAGCCCGCCCACGAGCCCGGCGATGAGCCCTGCAGGCAGATCGCGTCCAGGCCCGCCAGCCAGCCAGAACATGACACCCAGCACAAGCCCTGCCAGGAACCTGGAGAGGAACCCGATCATGCCGGGGAATCGCATTCGTATGCGTAACGGTCCGGCCACCCGTCGCCTCGCCACCTGTGCGAGCCCGAAGAGCACCCCGATCAGCAATGCCGACAGCGGCCGGTAGACGTGTCCTGCTCCCAGCCAGTCGGCAAACCCACCCACGGCACAGAAGAGCAGGCAGGCGACGACCCCGATCGCGGGCCACCGCAACGAGCGGCGCGGAGTGCCGCCCAGCTGCCACCACGCCAAATCACGGGTGCCGAGCCGACCCAGCTGTCGGGCGAGGTAGCCGAACCACTGGTGCGCCCGGCCGGCATCCCAGCGCTGGTGACGCCCGGCTTTCCCGGCGTAGGCCACCGGAATGAGGTTGTTCAGCAGGTGGTCCTCAATGACCGCGGGCAAGCTGAACTGATCGGTGTCCAGTAGTTCGGCCGGGTCCCTGCTGGGATCGTCGCTGTAGATCGTGCGGGCGAGCGCGACCATCAGCGGCGTCGTCAGCACCGCCGCGAGGTTCATACCGGCTGAGCTCGAGGGCTGATTCCGCACCTCGTTCAGGACGGGATCCCACAAGGGCGCGCCGCCGGAGGTCGTCTTGCGGGTGGTGAGTGGCAGGTAGACGTCAAGATCGGCCGGGGTGAGGGAGGCCAATTCGATACAGGCGGCGGAGCTCAGGACATCGGTAGCCGCCACTGTGTCGGCATATTCGCCAAAACGGCTGGTCAATACCAGGGGCAAACTGGTGGCGTTGAGCCCTTTCAGCGCGGCAGGTCGCAGGCCGGCGGCAAGCTCATCGAATCCGTCCAAGACCGGCAGGACCCGGTCTGACCCGACCAGGGCGGCGGCCAGGCTCAACCCCCCTTGACCGCTCGCGGCCAGGCCCGGGTACTCGCGCACCAACTGCCCGGTGAGCCAATCTCGCAGTGTCGTGGTGGTGGGATCCCATGATCCGATGCCGAGGATCACCGGCACAGGGTCGTCATCGCCGCGAGCACGCAGCAGGTCCAGCACGAACCGGATGGCCAAGACCGTCTTCCCCGAACCGGCCCTGCCCAGCACCACCAGCCTACCTGAGGGGATCTTCCGGTAGAGGTCGACGACTTGGTCCAGCTGACCGGTCAGATCCACTGGGCCGGAGCCGGCCATAGCCGCGGCCCGAGAGATGTTGGCCCAGTGATCGGTCAGGTGCTCAGGTGCCGGCTGCCACCGCACCGGCAACGGGAACGGATCATGAACCCGGCGATGTTCCTCTTCCCGACCGTACCGGCCACCTACCACTCGCGCGAAAAGGTCGGCGGCCTCCGCTATGTCGAACGGCAGCTCGCGAGGCGCGGCGGCGCCGACATAAGCAGCACCCAGTAGGTCTTTACGCTCTTCCGGACCGAGGTCCAGCGCATCGGCCAGCAGCTCCACAGTCCCCTGTCGCGGTTCGGGATCCTCGCGAGTCTCGATCCTGCGGATGGTGCGCACGCCTATGCTGGAGCGCTCGGCCAGGGCCTCCTGTGTCAGGTTCGCCTGCCGCCGCAACTGCCGCAACTGAGTGCCTAACGTGCTCGTCATCCGTGCCTCTCGGTCCGCGCATCCTTTCATCTTATGCAGGCCTGGGCTCTCGTGCCCGCCGTTGAACAACACCGGATAAAGCCCGCTCTATCCCAGCCATCTGTCGACAGCTGGCGCAACTGTCCCTGGATTTCGCCAGGGGTGCGGGCAAGCAGCGTTACCACTCACCCAAGTCCACAACACGGCCTTGGGACAAAGCCCGCTTCTACTCCGCCTGAAGCCCGTCATACTCACCATGCGTGGAGTTCGCCTTCGGCTTTCGGACAGGTGGTTCGGGATCCCCAGGCGCCATACAGTGCACATCGCGGTCGAGCCGTTCGAGTTCGCCGTTCGGCCCCGTCTCCACCGGGTCAGGAAAGCACAAGAGATCGACATCATCTACGATCGGCGGCGATTCGACGATGCTCGTGGGCGTCCTGACTCGATACTCGGCGCGGCCCAACTCCCGGTAGGTATTGGCGAGGTTGGTCAGCGTGTGCTGTTCGCCCTCACGGTCACCGATCTCGCGACTGATCTCCGCGGAGCGCAGGTAGCATTCCACCGCGGGCTCACGGCTTCCTTGATCACGGTAGCCGTTCCCGAGGCTGGTGAGAGTACTCGCTTCAGCATGACGGTCGCCCAGTTCCCGTGCGATGACCAGATCCTGCCGATAGCACTCTATGGCTTCGGCGACTCGGCCCAGCGCCCGATAGGCGTTGCCCAGGTTCGTCAGAGTGCGCCCCTCGCCGTTCGGGTCACCCATTTCCCGGCGGATTTCGAGCGATTCCAGATAACAGTCCACTGCGTCGTTCATTCGGCCGGCATGCCGGTAGGCGTTGCCAAGATGGTTGAGGGTAATACGCTGGCCGTACCGATCATTCAGCTGCCGTCGGATCCGCAATGACTCTTCGTTGAAACGCACCGCTTCGTCCGTCCGGCCCAGCGCCAAATAGGCGTTACCGAGATTGGTGAGGCAGCGCCCTTCGGCGTATCGATCGCTCGCTGCGCGCGCGATATCCAACGACAGTCGGTGATGTTCCAGTGCTCGCTGATGCTGACCTAGGTCGCGGTGCGCGTTGCCGACATGGGTCAACGCGAGTCCTTCGCTGCGCCGGTTTCCAAGCCGGCGAGCGGCAGTCAGCGCGAGTTCCGCGGTCGCGATCCAGTCGGCCAGATGTTTGCGTAGCTCGAAATAGTCGTACAGCGCCGCGGCCAAAGCACCAGTGCTCGTGTACCGGCCCATGCTGTAAGCGAGATCGACGGAGCCGACCAGGCTTGGACGTTCGGCATCGAGCCATGCCAGTGCGTGGTGGCGGCTGGTGAAACGGCGGTCTCGATCGGCCGCGTCCAGCCGCGGGTCCAGGTGCTGGCTCGCCGAGACCGTGGTGGCGAGGAAGTGTGCCAGCAGACGGCTGACGGCATCCTGGCGCTCGGTGTCGTCGGAAATTCGTTCCGCGGCGTACAACCGCAGCAAATCGTGCATACGCCACCGATCGCGTCCCACGTCCTGTGAGACCAGGTGGGCACGGTGCAATTGCTTGATGACGCGCCGGGCCGCAGGCACGCCCAGCTCCGCCAGCGCCGCGGCCGACTCGGTACTGGTCACCGTATCCGGGTTGATCGCCATCAGCCGGAACAAGCGGGCCTGCTCGGCGGACAGGTGCTCGTACGAGAGATCGAACGCCGCCCGGACCGCGAGAACGTCGTCGAAGTCAAGTTCCACCAGCCGGACCTTCTCGTCCGCCAGCGCCTCCACCAATTCGCTCAGTGGCTGCTCGGGATCGGCGGCGAGCAGGGCCGAGCAGATTCGCACAGCGAGCGGCAGCCCACCGCACAGTTGCGCGATCCGCGACGCCGCTTGAGGATCGTCGCCGACCCGGACGTCGCCGGGAAGTGAGGTGGCCAGGTCGAACCGCAGCAACTCCACCGCCTGCTCGTCGCCGAGCACGTCCAGGTCCATCAACCGGGTTCCCTGCACCGCGGACATGCAATGCCTGCTCGTCACCAGCACCCGATGCCCAGCGGCGTCAGCTTTGCCAGGAAGAAGGGGCCGGACCTGCTCAGCCCGTGAGACGTTGTCGACGACGATCAGCAGTCGCTTTCCAGCGGCGGCCCAGCGGGCCAGTTCAGAACGCCACAAGCCCACCTGCCCGTCAAGCAGGGGCGGAATCCGCTTGCTCGCGATCCCGATGGCGCCAAGGAGGCTGGTCAACGCCGCGGAGACGGAGACCTCCGACTCGGACGGGCCGTACCCGTGCATGTTCACCATCACCGCGCCGCCCGGAAACCAACCCTCGGCGCAAGCGTTGTGGGCGGCCTGCATGGCAAGCGCGGTCTTCCCGATCCCCGCCAAGCCGGCTATCGCGGTCACCGGAGCGCCGGTACCCGGCCGCAACGCGTCGGCAAGCCGCACCAACTCCGCTTCCCGGCCCCGGAACACAGTCTGCTCAGGCAGGCCGACGGCCGCCCCCTTGGTCCCCTTGTACTCGACCGCCATCTCCCCAGTCTGCACCCACTTTGCCAGCCAAGCACACCCTCGATCCCCGGGATCTCGATGAGGTGCTCAACGCGATCCACACAAAGCCGGCGGATCGTCCGCGGGCGGAGCCGCTGCCGTCGTTTAGTCGACAGCCACTGTGTGTGCGCGGGGCATGGTGTTCTGCGCGGCGTGCGTCTCTCAATCCTGCTGGCTGGCCGTGTGGTCGGTTGTGAAGCCGGGTGGGCGTTCGCCCGATGCGTGTCGTGCGGCGAGGGCCGCGCGGGCATCGTCAGGGTTCCAGGTGTCGTCGCGTGTCCCGCGTCGTCCGTCTTTTCCTGCTTCGTTGGCGTAGCGCGTGATCGCGGTCTGCAAACCCTGGTCGGTCTTATAGCTGGCGCGATGGTGTCCCCAGACGTAGAGAACGTGCTGGGCGAACACGCCGTCCTCCAGGACCGTGCGGACGGTCATGTGGCTGTACGGGTGGCTGTCGTGGGTGAGCACATCGCGCACCGGGGGAAGCCGCAGCCTCCGGTCCCGCTCGGCCATCTCCTTGGCGTGCCACGCCTGAGCCGCGCTCATGTCGCGTGCTCCGGCGGGGTCGCGATCGAGGTGGGCACCGCAGGTGCGGCAGTCGAAGTCCACTTCGCTTACTCCAAGCACGTGTTCTTGTCCCCTGTGCGTCACGGCGATGACGTCGGGGGTGACTCGCCGCAGGCTGGAGGTGACGTTTTCGTAGTTGGCGCGCATGAGTTCGTGGAGCCGCTGTGATCGCCGGGTGTCGTTGTCGCACAAGGCGATCAGGACGAGCGTCAGGGCTTCTTGCACGAGCGCGTACGGGGTGGGCGGCTGGTCGGTGTTGCCGGTGTTGTCGACTCCACACCAGCCGACGGTCTCGGCGGGTGCGCCGAAGAAGTCGGTGTCGGCGAGGACGGCCAGCGAGTAGTCGAGGTGTTCGGCCATGCGCAGGTAGGTTTGCCGGACCCGTTCGCCGGGTGTGGCGCTGCGGCTGAGGTAGATGTCGCCTTCGTCGTCGCGGTGCAGCGGGTCGTGTTCGGCGTGTCCTTCGGGGAGCATGCAGGGCCCGTACAGCTGGAAGAATTCCATGCAGGTCGGCCGGGATCCGTCGCCTTGGTCGTTGTCGTCGGCATCCATGAGAGTCATTCCTCCTTGCGGTGTGGCGTTTAGGTGTTGGGGTCGAGGTGGCAGCGGTAGCCGGGTAGCGGGTACAGCCCGTCGGCGTCGCGGTCGATGACCACGGCGGCGTCCGGGTCGGTGGTGTCCTCCTGGACGAGGGTGCTGCCCCGGAAGCGCAGCAGGCGGGCATCGTGGCGGAAGTAGGCGACGGTGTTGAGATCGCCGCAGACGTCGAGGATGTGGTCAGGATGCACGCGCGGGATGACGTGGCCGTACTCATCGAAGAGGTCGGCCAGCACGGCCCGAAATGAACAGAACCGCTCCTCGCCGCACGTCACGCTCAGCGTCACCGTGACGTCGGTGGCGACGGGGATCGTCGGCAGGGCCACCGGAGAATCGGTATCGGCGGGCATCCAGGACCAGCCCGTGAGCAGGAAGCGACCGTCGCTGTCGGCGGTGACGACGGTGGGTTCGCGATCGTCGTACTCGTACAGGGTGAGTTCGTGCTCGGTCAGTACGGCGGTCGCGATCGCGGGAAATCCGGTGGTGGCGTGGCTGAGGTTCAGCCACCGTGCGAGGTCTTGCGCGACCTGGTGACGCAATCGTGGCTGGCAGAACCCGTGCCAGCGTTCGTCACCCACCAGAGCGGGAAACGCGGGGCTGCCGTCGAAAAGCTGAACGAGGGTTTCACCTGCGGGTGTCGTGCCCATGTCACGTGCTCCGGGAGTTGGTGTGCGAGTAGGTGAGGGTGTCCGGTGAGGACGGTGGGGTTCCCGGGCGTGGCGGGGAATTTCGTCGCCTGCTCCCCGAACTCGGGCAGCCACACCAGCGTGTTGATCGTGGGAGTCATCGCCGTGCGCCCGCCTCGGTTGGGCGGCAGTGTCCGATGTGCTCGGACGTGCGCCATGTCCGGTGCTCCGGGCAGGTGATGCGGTCGTCTTCGCTCATCCCGCAGGCGACCGCTGCCGTGTCCCGCGCGAGCATGAACGCCAACTCCCCTACACGCTCCGGAAGCTCACGCAAGGTCTCCTCGGCGATCTGGAGGTATTCGGCTTTGCGCGGCCCGTGCTCGTAGGCCAGCGCGGGCACGATCCCCTGCCACTCGGTCCAGCGCACCGAGTCGTTCGCGGCGATCACCTGTGACACGTGATCGGCGATCTCGGCGGGTGTCAGGTACTCGGCCCAGGTCCACCAGCGCGCGCCGATCGGCCACCGCCCATGCTCGTCCGGCTCGACTCGTGTCGGGTGTTCCGGGTCGTTGGGATCGGAAATCAGGATCGTCTGCCCGTCCCAGCGGGCCGTCATGATGGTGTCGGGGTTGTTGCGGGCCATGCGGTTTTGCCACCGCACCACCTTTTTCGCCGTTGCCCGGTCGAAGGAGGGGATGACGGATCCGTTCCACAGCTCGCCCGGTACGACGTAGGCGGGGAACCGCTCGGCCGCTTCGTCGAAGTCGGGCAGGTGAACCACGGCGTTGTTGTCCACGGTCATTTCTCGACCTCTTCGCTAGAACCTGGGCACCGATCGGGCGCGGGGTTGGGTGGCTTGTGGATGAAACGTCGGGCGGGCATCCCGTTGGTGACGTGGCCGTGCTCGCACCGGATCTGCGGGTGCATCCCGCTCGGGATGAGCGTGTCGGTGAACGTGACGGTCTCGCTCAGGCAGATGACGCACGCGTAGTTCTCGGCGTGCAGCATCCGGAAGTAGTCGAACTCACCGGGTTCACTCGTGGGTACCGTGCTGTACTTGACGATCAGGTCCGGTGCGCTGCCGAAGAACCCTTCTCCAGGGACAATGTCGTGAGCCATCGCGCTGCCTGCCTTTCTGTGTCCGGGGTCGCGTCAGGCGTCGGTGCGCGCGGCGCAGGAGCGGGCTTCGGTGTGGCCGATGAGGTGGGTTCCTGGGTGCAGCGGGGTCAAGTGCTCGTGCGGCAGAGGTTCCGTCGGGTATGGGGTGTGCATGATCAGCCGTCCCGCGAGCGGGCCGTCGACGTCGTCGGGGACACGGCGAACGGTGAAGGTGAACGCTCCGCGCGGGTCGCCGACGGAGATCGCCAGCGTGACCGAGTCCTCGTCCTCGTCGACACCGACGCGCTGTTGCACCATGCGAGCGGGGTCCGCTCGGGTTCGTGCGCTGCGTCGTCGTCGAAGTCTGATGCGCTGCAGGCGCGTTCGCCGGAGGTGTCGGCGAAGCCGTCCGGTGTGGACTGCAGGTCCTCGCCGCACGCGCGACACCGGAAAGGCGTGTCCGCACCGTCGAATTCAACGGTGACGCGTTCGGGTCCCTCGTCCTGATGGTCGGCGGGGGTGCCGTCGATGAGCAAAGTCGCACACATGGTGGCCTCCCTAAAGTCGTCGCGCTGGGCGAAGTTCACCGCTGGGGATGGTCAGGAGATGAGGAACGCGAGGCGTCCGGTCGCGCAGCTGGGGCAGGCGATCGTGCCGTCAGGGCGGAAGTCGGCGGCGTCGTCGAACGCCCAGGCTCGGACTCCGTGAGGTTCACCCCGAATGGTGGACAGGGGCTTGCGAGGGGTTCAGGCAGCCGTGTGGAGTGACTGCTCGAAGTTGTCGGGACTGAGCATCCCGATGGCGGAGTGCCGCCGGATACTGTTGTAGAAGATGATCCATTTGTCAATCGCGGCA
>NZ_JBHWEB010000012.1:0-45053 GCF_042734395.1 Amycolatopsis sp. NPDC059657
GTTCTAACCGGCCGTACCACTCACGACCCCCTACACGCTGTAGGACAGGGTGTACCGGACCACGCCGTCGTCGGTGGTGGTGACCGTGCCGGTGCCGGTCGCGCCGACGAGTTCGCCGGTGCCGGTGTCGGGGACGATGTGCCAGTCGACGTCGATCGGCCCGGCCGGGCCGCGGGTGCCGGAACCTTCGGTCATGAAGGTGCCCTTCTTGCCGCCGAGGCTGCCGACGATGCGCGCCATCACCTTGAAGGGGCCGCTGCCCGCCGGGCCGATGCGCTGGAGGTAGGCGTGGTAGCCGGTGCCGTTCATCTCGCCGGTGTAGTGGTACTCGGTGATCGTGTACAGCAGCCGGATGCCACCGGGGTCTTGCGGACCCAGCTCGTGGTCGTCGTAGGTGAGTATTTCGATGGTTCCCTCGGCGTAGCGGCCTTCCACGTCGATCACTCCTTTCCTGTGCGAGACGGTGAGAAGAATCCGTCGCCCTGACGGCCGAGTGGGGTCAAGTCGAGGTAGTTGAACGTGCCGTTCAGCAGATCCGTGCCACGGGCATAGGTCGAATACGTGTGGTAAACGCGCTTGCCGCGCCGGAGGAACACGCTGAGCCCGTGCCAATCGCCGGGGCCGGTCAGCATCCAGTCCAGGCCTGCCGCTTCGAGTTCTTCCGCCGTGCGGTAGTTGTACTCGATCGGGGCGACGTCGGCGTCCAGGCTCACGTGGAAGTCGTAGTTGAAGTCGCTGCCTTCCGAGGAGTACCACGGGAAAGTCCAGCCCATGTTTTCCTTGACCGGCGTGATCTCGGCCATGGGGGCGCGGGCCACCGCGACGAACGTGGTGTCGCGGTCATGGAGATGGGCGAGGTGGCCGACATTGTCGGACAGCATGGTGCAGCCGGGGCACAGGTGATCCGAGCCCGGTGGCATCATGAAGTGGTAGACGATGAGCTGCTTGCGTCCCTCGAACATGTCGAGGAGCGAGAGCGGGCCGTCCGGGCCGTCGAAGACGTAGTCCTTGTCGATCTCGACCATCGGCAGCGCGCGGCGCTCGGCGTTCACCCGATCCCGCAGGTGGCTCAGTTCTTTTTCGCTCTCGAGGAGTTTCTTTCGGGCGACAGTAAATTCTTCCCGTGATACGACCTTCGGCGAATTCATCTCTCTCCACTCCGCGTTGGCTCCAAAGGAATTATCTTGGCAGGACGCGGTGGGGAAAGCAGGGTGAAAGTCACGACGACACCGAGAAATGCGAACAGGACCACGACGCCGAATCCCGCGCGCAGTCCTTCGGTGATGGCGACCTTGGGCTCCGGCGAGGTCGCGAAGGAGGTGCTGACCGAGGTGACGATCGCGACGCCGATCGCACCGCCGATCTGGAAGGCGGCGGTGTTGATGCCGGAGGCGAGCCCCGACTCGGCAGGCGCCACCGCGCTGAGCGCGGCGATCGACGCGGCCACGAAGCAGGCGCCCAATCCCGGCCCGAAGATCACCAGCGCGAGGAACAGGTCGGTCCAATAGCCGCCGTCCGCCGAGATCGTCGTCAGCAGGAGGCAGCCGCCGCCGATCAGCAGCAGGCCCGCCGCGGCGACCGCCCGGACGCCGAACTTGGCGACCATCGACTGCGCGAGCGCCGAGCCGCCGATGTTGACCACGGTCATCGGGAGGAAGCCGAGGCCGAACACCACGGCCGAATAGCCGAGAACCTGCTGGCCGTACAGGGAAGTGCCCAGTGCCATGCCGAACGCGGACGCGCCGAGCAGCAGCATCACGAGGTTCCCGCCGACCAGGCCGCGGGAGCGGAAGATCCGCAACGGCACGAGCGGGGCCTCGGAGCGCCGCTCGACCAGCACGAAGATCCCGACGAGCGTGGCCGCGCCGAGCAGCATGCCGATCGTCACCGGATCCGCCCAGCCCCGTCGCGGCGCCTCGGCGATCGCGAACACGGCCGCGACGAGCGCCACGGTGATCGTCAGCGCGCCGACCGGGTCGAAGGCCCGCTTGCCCTGGCTCGGCTTGCTTTCCCGCAGTGTCCGCGGGCTCAACGCCAGCAGCGCCGCGGCGACCGGGATGTTGATGAGGAAGATCCACGGCCAGCCAAGGAATTCGGTGATCGGGCCGCCGGCCAGCAGCGCCGCGGTCGCGCCGAAACCCATGGTGCCCGACCAGAACGCGAGTGCCTTGTTGCGCTCGGCGGGCTCGGTGAACGTGGTCATCAGGATCGACAACGCGCTCGGCGCCATCAGTGCCGCGGACATGCCCTGTGCGATACGGGCGCCGAGCAGGATGCCGGCACTCCATGCCAGCCCGCACAGCAGCGAGCTCACCAGGAACAGGAACGTGCCGATCATGAACACCCGGCGCGCGCCGAGCAGGTCAGCCGACCGGCCGCCGAGCAGCAGCAGACCGCCGAAGCTCAGCAGATAGCCGCTCAGCACCCATTGCATGCTGTCGTTGGAGAGCCCGAGGTCTTCCTTCATCGACGGCAGCGCCAGCGTCACGATCTGCGAATCCAGCGTGATGAACAGGCTGGCGACACACAACACCGCGAGTGCTTTCCACCTGCGAGGGTCAGTGCTCACAACGCCACCTCCGGCGAATACATGTCCCACCACAGCGCGAGATCGAGTGCTCGCTCCAGCGCGGCGCGTGAGGCCAAAGTCGCCAGTGGCGCTTGCTCGGACACGCAGTTCTTCAGCCAGCTGTAGCTGAGCAGATCGAAAACCCGATGGCTTGGGTTGGCCAGCAGATCGCGGGCCTCCACCCGCAGCGCCGCGGCATAGCTCGGGTCCTGTGTGGACGGATACGGCGCCTTTTTGCGCTGCAGCACCGATTGCGGGAGCAGGTCGGCGGTAGCGGCACGCAGCAGGCTTTTTTCCTTGCCGTCAAAGGTCTTCAACGACCACGGCGCGTTGTAGACGTACTCGACCAGCCGGTGATCGCAGAACGGGACCCGGACTTCCAGGCCGGTGGCCATGCTGGTGCGGTCCTTGCGATCGAGCAGCACGCGCACCCAGCGCGTCAGGTGCAGGTGGCTGATCTTGCGTTGCCGCCACTCGAACTCGCTCTCGCCGTCGAGTCGCTCGATCCCGGCCACCGCGCCCGCGTAGTTGTCGCGAAGATAGCCGTCGAGATCGAGGGCTTTGCGCGCGGCAGGGGTGAGGACCTGGGTGTCGTCGCCGAAGTACTCGGCCCAGTGCACCAGCCACGGGAACGTGTCCGCCTGCTGGACCACCGGATCCGAGAACCACAGGTAGCCGCCGAACACCTCGTCCGCCGACTCACCCGAGATCGCGACCGTGGAATGCCGCCGGATCTCGCGGAACAGCAGGTAGAGCGAGGTGTCGATGTCGCCGTTGCCTGCAGGCATGTCCCTGGCGCGCAGCACGTGACCCCGGATGGCCGGATCGGCGTGGTGTGCGGCGTCGACCACGATGTCCTGATGGTCTGAGCGGACCCACCTGGCCACCTCGTGCGCGAACGGGGTGTCGGCGTCCGGCCGGATCTTGTCGGCGACGAAGCCGTCGGTCCGGCCCTCGAAGTCGACCGAGAAGCTGCGGACGACCTCGCCCGACTCGCCGAGGTGCCTGGCCGCGATCGCGGTCATCGCGGACGAGTCGAGCCCGCCGGAGAGCAGCGTGCACCGCGGCACGTCGGAGATCAGCTGGCGGCGCACGATGTCGTCCAGCAGCTCACGGACCCGTGCGACCGTGGTGGCCTGGTCGTCGGTGTGCTCCTGGGTGCGCAGGCGCCAGTAGACGTGCTCGCAGATCCCGTTCGGGGTGACCGTGACGACGCTGCCCGCCTTGACCTCCCGCATGCCCTGCCAGAAGGCGTCGCCGGGGGTCTTGACGAACGCGAACAGCTCGCGCAGGCCGTCGGCGCCCACCACGTGTTTGGCGAGCGGGTTCGCGAGGATCGCTTTGGGCTCGGAGCCGAACAGCGCGCCGTCGGCGGTGGGGTAGTAGTAGAGCGGCTTGACGCCCATGCGGTCGCGGATGAGCACCAGCTTGCGCTCGGCCGCGTCCCAGATGGCGAAGGCGTACATGCCGTTGAGCCGGTCCGCGACCGCCTCGCCCCATTCGAGGTAGCCGCGCAGCACGACCTCTGTGTCGGACTTCGTCGTGAAGTGATGGCCGCGCGCGCGTAGCTCCTCGCGGAGTTCCACGAAGTTGTAGGCCTCGCCGGAATACACCATCACGACCTTGCCGCGCGGCGTCTCGGCGGTCATCGGCTGCCTGCCGCCGGGCAGGTCGATGATCGCCAGCCTGCGATGGCCGAGCGCCGCGTGCTCGTCGGCCCACGTCCCCCGTTCGTCCGGGCCCCGTGCGGCCATCGTGTCGGTCATCGCGTCTAGAGTCGCCTGTTCCCGGCGTAGATCGCGCTCGAACGAAACCCAGCCGGCGATACCGCACATGGGGTGGCTCCCTACTTGAGTACACCTACGAACAGGCCACGGCCCTGGGGGCCGCCTTCGACGTATTCGACCGCGAAGCCCGCTTCTTCGAACGCGGCTTCGTGTTCTTCCTGGGTGAACAGCGAAATGAGGATGCTCTCGGTGAAGTGGTGGATTCCTTCGCCGGGGCTCGCGACCGTGAAATGGATCTGGACGCGACTCTTGCCGCCTTCGAGTGACGAATGCGAGACGCGGGAAATGGTCCGGCCGCCGGTTTCGACGATGTCGCCGGTGACGTAGCCGTCGAGGAACGTCGACGGGAACCACCACGGTTCGACGATCACCACGCCGCCGGGCTCCAGGTGCGCGGCGAACCGCTTGAACGAGACGGCCAGTTCCGCAGGCGTGTCGAGGTGCCCGACCGAGCTGAACATGCACGAGATCGCGTCGAACCTCGTGCCGAGGTCGAACGTGCGCATGTCGCCCTGGGTAAGGGAAAGCTCCGGCGACCGGACGCGGCCGACGGCGATCATGTCCTCGGAGAGTTCGACACCCGCGACCCGGTCGAAGTGGTCACGGAAGCTGCGTAGGTGCTCGCCGGTGCCGCACGCGACGTCGAGCAGGCTGATGGCGTCGGGCTTGCGCTCCCGGATCAGTGCAGTGACTTCGGCCGCCTCCGCCACGTAGTCCCGCCCGCGCCCGCGGTAAACGGGGTCCCAGACCTCGGCGACGTCGATGTCATACATATCCACACTCCGTTTCGAGGCGATCGCTCGGGCTCGAGGCTACCGGCGAGCGGGTGAACTTCCTCTTCTTTGTCACCTTTGTCCGCATATTAGGCACATTCGAAGAAATTGTGGCCTGGGGCAGTGGTAATAGGCACCCACGGAGAAGTGGATTTCTTCTCAAATGACTACCGTTATGCGCTGTTGGCAAGCAGGGAGGCCGAGAAGATGCTGCAAATCCGTCTGGTTCAGCAAGGTGCTTGGGACATGCCGGTCGACTCGATGCCGCTGGCCGTAGGCTATCTGAAGGCGGTGATCGACGCCGACCGCAGCCTGGACGGCGAGGTCGTCGCGGAGATCTGCAATTTCCGTGGTGGCCAGAAATTGCAAGAGATGGCCATGGCACTGTTCGGCGGTGACATCCCCGACGTGCTCGCGTTCTCGGTGCTCGGCTGGAACTACCGCAGTTTCGGCGCGCTCGCCGAAACCTTCAAGCAGATCAACCCGCGTGGCCTCGTCGTGTTCGGCGGCAACCACGTGGCGTACCAGTCGGAGCGCGTGTTCCGTGAGATGCCGTGGATCGACATGGTCGTCAATGGCGAAGGCGAGCACACGTTCCACGAGCTCACGCACTACCTGCTCGAGCACCGCGGCGAGCCCTTCGACCCGGTGGACATCAAGGGCCTGTCCTACCGCAGGCCCGACGGCACGCGTTACACCGCGCCCGACCGCGACCGCATCAACGATCTCGACGTGGTCCCGTCGCCGTTCCTCACCGGCGCGATCCCGATGTCCGACGGGGCGGGCAACTTCCGGTACGACGTCGCGCTGATGGAGACCAACCGCGGCTGCCCGTACAAGTGCTCGTTCTGTTACTGGGGCGGCGCCACCGGCCAGAAGATGCGGTCGTTCTCGACCGAGCGTCTCGCCGAGGAAGTCGACCTTTTCGGTTACCACAAGGCGCCGTCGCTCGTGCTGTGCGACTCGAACTTCGGCCTGCTCGAAGCGGACGAGGAATTCGTCGAACTGGTCATCAAGACCAAGGAGAAGTACGGCTACCCCGAGGCGTTGATCACCAGCTGGGCCAAGAACAAGTCGGCGCGGTTCTTCAACATCGTGCGCAAACTGAAAGAGCACGGCATGCAGAGCCTGTTCACGCTCGCGCTGCAGACACTCGACGACGCCGCGCTCACCAACATGCTCCGCAAGAACATGAAGGTCAACCAGTGGGAAAGCCTGGTCGACTGGCTCGCCGAAGAAGGCCTCGAATGCTACGGCGAGCTCATCTGGGGCGCGCCGGGCGAGACGCCGGAATCCTTCCTGGCAGGCTACGACCGGCTGGCGAAGAAGGTCTCGCGCATCGCGGTGTACCCGATGCTCCTGCTGCCCAACACGTCCTATGTGGAGAATCGCGAGGTACACGGCTTCGTCACGATCCGCGGCGAGGACGACGACTTCGAGTACGTGCTGGCGAACCGCACGTCCACCCTCGCGGAAAATCTGGAGATGCAGCGCTTCGTCTTCTGGGCGCGCGTGCTCGGCGAGCAGCAGTTCCTGCGCCACGTCTGGCAGCCGCTGTTCGACATCGCCGGCGTGACCCAGTCACAGGCGATCCGCAGCGTCAAGGAGTACTTCGAAAAGTCCATCGACCCGTCCGCGGTCGCGTTGCTGAGCAAGATCCCGGTACTCGCCGAGTCGCCCGCGATCGCCGAGGCACTGCGGTCACTGCACAGCCAGACCGAACTCAAGGACCTGGTCCGCGAGTGGTGGCACGAGGTCGCGGTCCCGATGTTCCCCGCCGAGTGGCGCAAGTTCGCCGTCGCGCTGTACGAGTTCGAGTCGTGGTCGAGGCAGGTCTACGTCATCCCCGACGGCGACCTCCCCAAGGGCTGGTACATCTCGGAGCGCAACGGCGCCGAGTGGTACCAGAGCGACCTGGTCTCCCTGCCCTACGACATGCCCGCGGCGCTGGAGAACTGGGAGGCCACCCTCGCCGACGGCCCGATCGAGGAGGAGACGAGCTTCATCTTCGACGCCAGGCCGGGCTATTACCACAACCTGGACAACTACGAGATCGCCGCACAGCACCTGGCGACCCCGCGCAAGACGGACGCGATCGGACTCTTCGGCCGCGCCAGCTGACCCCACGAACCGTGAGGGCCGCCAGGGAACCAGGAACCCGGGCGGCCCTCACTCCTTTTCTGGCCGGGTTGTGAAGGGAGCCTTCACGCAGCTGTGGCTCGTGAGGGGAGCCTTCACGCAGCGGGATTGGGTGAAGGCTCCCTCACCAGGTCCGGTTGGGTGAGGGAGGCCCTCACTAAAGCCGATTTGGTGAGGGAGGCCCTGACCAAGGCCGGATACAGGGGCCCGGCAAAGTCGGCTTCACGGACACGCGAAACCCGAGTTCAGGCAGCTCAATGGCCCAAACTCGGGTTTCGCGATTGTCAACCTTCGCCCTGGGAGCCCACAAATGTCCACAAAGGACTCATGCTGGCGATTTCGCCCCACATTGTCGCTTTTGCGTGAGTTTTGGGGCGGGTTGGAAGGAACGAACGGGGCTTATGTGTCGCTGAGCGTTGCATAAGTGGCGTTTGTGCGCTCAGTCGACACGAGATGGGCGACTTCACAAGAAGCGCCCAGCAGCAAGGCTCAGCGCAGGAATCCGCGGGACGTATGCCAGCCATCGGCGATATCGGTCTCCAGCTGGTTCAAACGGGCGGTCAGTGCCTGGTCGAACCCGTCCAGGAAGTACTCGTCACCGTCACGCGGCTCGATCTGCCGGTCGTCGGCCACGAACTTCGCCACCACGTCCGACAGCGTCGTGCCGGGACCGATCCGGCCGGCGATGTAGCGCTCGGCGCCCTTCAGCCCGGGGAAACCGGCCTCGCGGTAGAGGTAGACGTCGCCCAGGAGATCGACCTGCACCCCGGCCTGGATGTGCGCGCCCGGCCGCATGGTCGACGGCTTGATCCGGATCAGCTCGGCCTCGGTGCCGGAGCGGATGCTGTGCAGCGCGTAGCCGTAGTCGACGTCCAGCGAGGGGATACGCGAAGCGACACGCTCGGCGAAGGTGTTCAACGCGTCCTGGAGTTCGGCGCGCTCGCCCGGCGGGAGCTTGCCGTCGGGCCTGCCGCTGTAGTCCTCGCGGATGTTCAGGAAGTCGACCGGCTGGTCCGGCGCCGCGTCCGAGAGTTCGGCGATGAAGTCGGCCAGCTGCGTCAGGCGGGACGCGCGCCCCGGCAGGATGATGTAGCTCAACCCGAGCCGGACAGGGCGTTCACGCGTAGCACGCAGCTTCTGGAAGTTCAGCAGATTCGCCTTCACTCGACCGAAAGCCTTGCGCTTGCCGGTGGTCTCCTCGTACTCCTCGTCGTTGAGGCCGTACATCGACGTGCGCACCGCGTGCAGGTCCCACAGGCCGGGCTGCCGCTCGAGCGTCTGCGAGGTCAGCGCGAAAGCGTTGGTGTACAACACCATTTTGAAGCCACGCCCTGCCGCACGCGCGATGAGCCCGCCTAGACCTGGGTTCGTCAGCGGTTCGAGGCCGCCGGAAACGTACATGGCGTAGGGATTGTCGTTCGGGATCTCGTCGATCACCGACGCGAACATCGCGTTGCCGGCGTCCAAAGAGGAATTCTCGTACCGGGCACCTGTCACGCGGACGCAGAAGTGGCAGCGGAACATGCACGTCGGGCCGGGGTAGAGCGCCACGATGTGGGGAGTCACCGTCCGGCGTTCGAGGATGTTGTCGACGATTCCCTTGCTCTCCAGCGGAAGCACCGTGTTCGACCAGTATTTCCCCGCCGGGCCCGCGACGACCGCGGCGCGCAGTTCCGGGACCCTGTCGAAGGTGTCGAGCAGGCGCTCGAACACCACGCGGTCGACGGCCAGTTCGCGCCGCGCGGTCTCCAGGGTGGTGAACGGGCTGTTGCCGTACTTGTGCGTGAGCGCGAGCAGCAGGTCCGCGTCGGCGACCGCGCGCGGGGCGGCCGTGCTGAGCAGGTCGCGCAGCGCGGCGCGGGGATCGGGTGCGGTCCAGAACGCGGTCATGGGGTGTCCTTCCGCCGGGAGGTCACTGCGGTTCCGTGCGCGACCGCGAACCGGATGAGCGCGCAGACGCGCCTGATCTCTTCATGGGACACCGACGAGCCGCTCGGCAGCGCGATCACCCTGGCCACCATCGCCTCGGTGTGCGGCAGGCTCACCGGCCCGCGCGAGCGATACGGCTCCAGCTGATGGCACGACGGTGAGCCGATCGGGGTGAGCGCGATCGCGTTCTCCGCCTTGAGTACTTCCAGAAGCAGATCACGGGAAATGCCGGTGACTCTTTCGTCGACATTCATGATCACGTACTGGAAATTGTTGCTTTCCGTGGTGTCATGGGTGAAGAAACTCAAACCTTCGATCGGGTCGAGTTCGGCGAGATAAAGATCGTAG
The DNA here is from genome assembly GCF_042734395.1 of Amycolatopsis sp. NPDC059657. Classification (NCBI taxonomy): domain Bacteria; kingdom Bacillati; phylum Actinomycetota; class Actinomycetes; order Pseudonocardiales; family Pseudonocardiaceae; genus Amycolatopsis; species Amycolatopsis sp. NPDC059657. The sequence continues at coordinate 9,546 of NZ_JBHWEB010000012.1, forward strand.
TTGGACTTGTTGTGCCGCACGGTGGCGGGAAAGGCGTCGAGCGACGTCAGGCCCATCGCCGCGGCCGCCTCGCTCATTTTCCCGTTGGTGCCGCCCGCGTCGACCACGGTCTTCAGACCCTTGCCGAAGTTGTGCAGCGCGCGCACCCGGTCGGCCAGTTCCGGATCATTGGTGACGACGGCGCCGCCCTCGAACGCGCCCGTCACCTTCGTGGCGTGGAAGCTGAACACCTCCGCCGCGCCGAAACCGCCGATGAGCCTGCCCTCGGTGGTGCAGCCGATCGCGTGCGCGGCGTCGAAGAACACCGGGATCCCGTTGTCCGCGGCCACTTTTTCGAGCTCGTCCACCGCGCAGGGCCTGCCCCAGAGGTGCACGCCGAATATCGCGGACGTGCGCGGGGTGATCGCGGCGGCGACCAGCTTCGGGTCGAGGCAGCCGGTGTCCGGGTCGATGTCGCAGAACACCGGCTCCAGCCCGAGCCAGCGCACCGCGTGCGCGGTGGCGGCGAAGGTCAGCGACGGCATGATCACCTCGCCGGTCAGCCCGGCGGCGTGCACCAGCAACTGCAGCGCGACCGTGGCGTTGCAGGTGGCGACGCAGTGTGAAACGCCGGCGATCTCGGCGACGCGGTCCTCGAACTCCAGCACCAGCGGCCCGCCGTTGGACAGCCACTGGTTGTCCAGCGCCCAGTTCAGCCTGTCGAACAGGCGTGCTCGATCGATCAGATTGGGCCGGTTGGTGTGCAACGGCGTCAGGAATGCCTTCCGCCCGCCGAACAGGGCCAGGTCGTCGAGGTCGTGTTTCACGCTTGCCATGGTCCGCGCGCGGGGAGCATGCCGCATCTCTGAGGTTGCGCGGACTGAGCATGCCGCGAGATGTGATGGCGCGGCGCCGGTGTGACGATCGATATCATGTACGGTGACGAATTCTCCGAAGTCTATGTGTCCTATTACGAAGGCCAGGGCAAGGATTACGCGGCCGAGGCCGAAGACATCACCCGGCTGATCCGTGAGCGGACGCCGGGCGCGGACTCGCTGCTCGACGTCGCCTGCGGCACCGGCGCGCACCTGCGCCGGTTCAATCAGCTGTTCGCGCACACCGAGGGTGTCGAGCTGTCCGAGGGCATGGTCAAGGCCGGCCGGGTGCATTTCCCGGAACTCACGCTGCACCAAGGAGATATGCGCGACTTCCACCTCGGGCGGAAGTTCGACGCCGTCACGTGCATGTTCAGCTCGATCGGCCATGTCGGCGGGCCGGACGGCCTCGACGCGACCGCGCGTTGTTTCGCCGAGCACCTCGTCGCAGGCGGCACGTTCGTGGTGGAACCGTGGTGGTTCCCCGAGAACTTCATCGACGGCTATGTCGCGAGCGGAGTGTCTGAAGTGGACGGACGAAAGATGGTCCGGCTTTCGCATTCCGTCAGGGAGGGCGACGCCACGAAGATCACCGTCCACATGGCCATCGCGGACGCCGAGCGCGGGCTGCGGCATGTGACCGAGGTCGGCCTGCTCTCGCTGTTCGAGCAGGCCCGCTATGAAAAAGCGTTCGCACAGGCCGGAATCGACGCCGAGTACGTCGAAGGCGGCCCGCTCGGACGCGGACTCTTCGTGGGCACCCGCCGCTGACGCCGGTACCGGCAAGTCAGGAGACGCGGCGGCGAAGCCGTCCGCACAAGGATCACAGACCGAGACGGGCACTATTGATTGGGGACGCACATGCGTTTTCTGTCCGGCCGCGAAAAACCATCGGTGGCGGTCATCGGCTTCGGCTATGTCGGCTCGTGCATCGCCGCTACGCTGGCTGATCGCGGCTTCGATGTGCTCGCCGTCGACACCGACCCCCGGCTGCCAGGCGAACTGGCCAAGGGGCACTGCCGGTTCCAAGAGGAGGGTCTGCCCAAGCTGATCTTCGACGGCCTCGGCGCCGGCACGCTGCGGGTGAGCAACGACCCGTCCGGCCTGGCGGACGCGGACGTCGTCCTGATCAGCGTCGGCACCCCGGTGCTCGAAGACGGCTCGCTCGCCGACGAACAGCTGCGCGCCGCGTGCGCGGAGCTCAGCCGTCACCTGCGCAAGGGGCAGCTGATCGTGCTCAAGAGCACCGTGCCGCCCGGCACCACCCGCGACATCGTGCTCCCGCTGCTGGAGGAGAGCGGGCTGATCGGCGAGGTCGACTTCGGGCTCGCGTACACCCCGGAACGGCTCGCCGAAGGCACCGCGCTGCGCGAGCTGCGGACGTTCCCGATCGTCGTCGGCGGCCTCGGCTCGGAAAGCGCGGCCGCCGCCGCCGAGTTCTGGCGCGGCGCGCTGGGCGTTCAGGTCATCCCGCACGACTCGCTGGAGTCGGCGGAGATCGTCAAGCTGGCGAGCAACTGGTGGATCGACCTGAACATCGCGCTCGCCAACGAGCTCGCCAAGTTCTGCTCGCTCTACGACGTCGACGTGCTCGACGTGATCAGCGCGACGAACACCATCCCCAAGGGCGCCGGCAACGTCAACGTCCTGCTGCCCAGCGTCGGCGTCGGCGGCTCGTGCCTGACCAAGGACCCGTGGATGGTCTGGCGCTCGGCCGATCTGCACGGCGTCGACATCCGGACCGCGGTGACCGGCCGCGAGGTCAACGCCGGCATGCCCGAGTACACCGCGCAGGTGATCGTCGACGAGCTGGTGCGGCTCGGCAAGGACCCGGCGACGGCCAAGGTCGCCGTGCTCGGCCTGGCCTTCAAGAACAACACCGGCGACTTGCGCGCGACGCCGACCCAGGGCGTCGCCGAGACGCTGGCGAAGGCGGGCGCCCAGGTGCGGTTGTACGACCCGCTGGTCGACCCCGAGCGGGTCGAGCAGATGTACGGCATCGGGCTCTCGCCGAGCCTGGACGAGGCCGTCGACGGCGTGGATTGCGTCGCCGTGCTCGCGCTGCACCGGGAGTTCGAAGGCATCGACTTCGCGACGCTGCCGGTGGCCGACGGGTGCCTCGTGCTCGACGGGCGTGCCTACTACAGCAAGGAAAAGATCGCCGAGCTGCGTTCGCTCGGCTACGCGTACCGGGGGATCGGCCGATGAGCCGCGCGGTGGTCACCGGCGGCTGCGGCTTCGTCGGCAGCCACCTCGTGGAGCGGCTCGTCGCACGCGGCGACGAGGTGACCGTGTTCGACGGCCTCACGCCGTCGCACCCGGTCGAGGGTGTCCGTTACGTGGCAGGCGACATCCGGAACCTGGCCGACCTCACCGAGGCCATCGGCGCGGGCACCGAGATCGTCTACCACCTGGCCGCGGTGGTCGGGGTCGACAAGTACCTGTCGAGCCCGCTCGACGTGGTCGACGTCAACTTCCTCGGCACCCGCAACGTGCTCGAGCTCGCGCACCGGGCGGGCGCGCGGGTGGTGCTGAGCAGCACCAGCGAGGTCTTCGGCAAGAACCCGGCGGTGCCGTGGCGTGAGGACAGCGACCGGGTGCTGGGCGCCACGTCGGCGGCCCGCTGGTCGTACTCGACCTCGAAGGCGCTGGCCGAGCACCTGACGTTCGCGTTCGCGGCCCACCATGACCTGGACGCGCGGATCATCAGGTACTTCAACGTTTTCGGCCCGCGTCAGCGTCCCGCGTACATCGTGAGCCGCTCGGTGCACCGAGCGCTGAACCGCCGTCCGATGGTCGTCTACGACCGCGGCGTCCAGACACGGTGTTTCACCTACATCGACGACGCGATCGACGGCACGATCCTGGCGGCGACAGCGCCGGACGCGGCGGGCGAGTCGTTCAACATCGGCTCGATGACCGAGACGACGATCGGCGAGGTCGTCCGGCTCATCGCCGAGCTCACCGGCGCCCCGGAGCCACGCACCGAGGTCGACACGGCCGTCCGGATCGGCCCGGCGTACGAGGACCTGACCCGACGCGTCCCCGACGCGACCAAGGCGCGCGAAGTGCTCGGCTGGACCTGCGAGACCACCTTGCGCGACGGCCTGATCAAGACGATCGAGTGGGCCCGCGCCAGCCAGTGGTGGCTGGACCTCCCGGACAGCGGCGTGGCCTAAGGGCTCGTGAGTGGTATTGCCGGTTAGAACCGGCAATACCACTCACGACCTCTAGTACTCGTCGTGCAGCCGCCACCATTCCCCAGGCCCGGAATTGCTGCGTCCGGGAGGCTGCTCCCAGTGCTCCTGCCTGCCCAGCGGCGTCAGGTCGAGGTAATTCGACGTACTGGTCAGCAGATCCGTGCCGCGCGCGTAGGTCGAGTACGTGTGGAAGACGTCCTCGCCGTCGCGCAGGAACACGCTCAGCCCCGATCGGTCCCCGCTGATCTCCGGCGAGCGCCGGTAGTTGTACTCGACCGGCTTCACGGACTCGTCGAGCGTGACGTGGTAGTCGTAGTTGAAGTCGCTGTCCTGCGACGAGAACCATGGCACCGTCCAGCCCATCCGCCGCTTGAACGCCTCGAGCTTCGCGGACGGAGCCCGTGACACCAGCACGAGGTTCGTGTCGCGCGCGTGCAGGTGCGCGAGGTGTCCAATGTGGTCGGTGACCTTCGAGCAGCCCCGGCAGCCTGCGTCCCAGTCGGGGTGGAACATGAAGTGGTACACGATCAGCTGGCGGCGGCCGTCGAACAGGTCCGGCAAGCCCAGATCGCCGTCAGGACCATGGAAAACGTACTCCTTCTCGACGCGGACCATCGGCAGCCTGCGCCGGTTGGCGTTCAGCTCGTCCCTGGCCCGTGTGAAGGCCTTCTCCTCTTCGAGGAACTTCCTCCTGGCGTCGAGCCATTCTTCGCGCGAAACGACTTCGGGCAGATTCATGGAAACCTCCGAAACGACGGAACCCGGGCCGACCGTCCACAGTGAACGGTCAACCCGGGTGTCCGATGCTGGTGCTACGCGGAAGCGGAACGCGGAGCGGTGTCGGTGAAGACCAGGTTCTTGTCGGACGCGATGCCCGCCATCATGCCGCTGGACGTCGCGTTGGCCACGAACGGCATCGCCATGGGCAGCGTCGGCCGGTGCGCCATGTCACCGGCCGCGTAGATGCCGGGGACACTGGTCACCTGGAAGTCGTCGATCTCGACGCAGCCGTCCGGGAGCAGCTTGCAGCCCAGCCGTTCCGGCAGCTTGGAGCGCTGCAGGTACTTGCCGACGGCGAAGATCCCGGTACGGGGAAGCGGTTCGCCCGACTCGAAGACGACCTTCTCCAGCCGTTCGTCGACGGCGTCGAAGCGGGCGATCTTCTCTTCGCGGATCGCGAGGTCGGCGTCCGCCAGCCTGCCGCGGGCCGTCTCGTCGATCTCGTCGCCGCGGCCGTCGGCGAGCAGCACCACGTCGGCGCTGAACCTGCGCAGGTGCAGCGCGAGCTCGATCATGATGGGGTCGTTGAACAGCACCGCGATCGGCTTGTCACGGGCGTCCTCGTAGCCGTGGCAGTACGGGCAGTGGAAGATGCTGCGTCCCCACAGCTCCCCGAAGCCTTCGATCGCGGGCAGCTCGTCCTGCAGGCCCGTGGCGAAGATGAGGCGCCGTGTCTGGACGGTTGAACCGTCTCCCAGCGTCAACTCGAAACCGTCCGCCAGCTGCTTGGCGTCTTCGACGGTCAGCGTGCTGGTCTCCACGGTCGGGTATTGCTTGAGCTCCTCACGAGCGATGGCACGGAACTCCGGGGGAGGCGTGCCGTCGCGCGTGACGAAGTTGTGCATGTTGGAGGCCCGCGCGTTGCGGTACTCGCCTGAGTCGATCAGGAGCGCGCGCCGGAGTGCACGGCCGAGAGTGAGAGCAGCTGAGAGACCGGCCGGCCCCCCGCCGATGACGATCACTTCAAACACTGGGATCTCCTCGAGATGGGGCTGGCTGACTAGTCGTCGGCGCCGGCCTGGCGCTCGGTCTTCAGCACATGGAGGCCTTCTTCTTCCGCGTTGGCCGCTACCGCTTTGCTGGTCTTGTTCAGCTCCTCCTCGGGGCTGAACATGATGACCTCGGTGCCTGCCTGGTGCTTCGACGGCGCGTGGCCGGCGGGGGTGTAGAACGCGTCACCCGCTTCGTAGACCTCTTCGCCGTCGGCGGTGAGGACGGTCATCCGGCCCTTGATGACGTAGCCCCAGTGCGGGCACTGACATTGGTCCTGAGGCAGGCCCTTGAGCAGTGCGGTCGCGTCGATGTCCTCGTCGAAAATGGTGAAGTTGGCCGAGTAACCCTCGAGGACCTCGTACCGGTCCCGCACGGGGCCGAGTTCCTCGACCTGAGTGGCGCTGTTCCACGAAACCTTCGGCATGGCAGTAGCTCCTTCGATCGGTCGATATCACGAACGTTAGGGGCTACGACGTGCGGCGCTCATCTCTGAGCTTGCTGAGTGCCCAGCTTGTGCGCGGTGACATCGGGCATCACCGTGCCGGGGACCGCGCCGACGCCGGAGCCTAGATCCCTGCTCGCGCGGGACGTGTTGGGTGGCGGTTCGAGCACGAAATGCCCGTCACCGCGAAGCGTGCCGACCGTCCGGCGCATCGAGGGACTGTTCCACATCCAGGCGTTCATGCACGGCTGGAAATAGATGCCGGGGCCATGGGCCAATATCAGGGCCGTCACGAGGGTGTCCGCCATGCCGGACACGGCTTTGGCGAAGGTCGTCGCGGTGGTGGGCGCCACGATGAAGGTGTCGGTGTGTTCCAGGAGTTTCACGTGCAGCGGGACGTCCGCCCAGTCGGTGTCGGTGTACACGGTCACCGGAAGCTGCTCGCTCAGGAACAGGTTGCACGCGGTGGGCGTGGCCACCACGGTGACATCGGGGGTGTAGGTCAAGGCTTCCTCGATCAGCAGCGCAGCCGACGTGGCACAGCTGGAGCCACAAACACCGATCAGCAAGGAGCCCAAGACCGAGCCGGACGCGGAGAGGGGCTCGATATCGGTGGTGGATTGCGTCATCGAAGCTTCCTTCGTAGAATGAAGGGGTGTTGCCGCGGGAACGGCAACACCCCAACAGTCGCTTCAGCTTGCGAGAGCTACGATCAGTCGCAGGGCTCACCGGTCATGACCGACGGCGCGACGGCCGAGAGAGCGAACTCGACGGTGGCGGCACCGGCGGTGGCGAGCAGTTCGGCGTCGGAGACCTTCGTGATGTCGAACATGGTTCTCTCCTTGGTGTTGGGGCTTGCGCTTAGTTCAATGATGCAGTGGACGGCTCCGAAAAACCCCTTCTGGATTGCTGCCAGTGGGGAGGAGCCGAAAAAAATCGGCCGAGCTTGGCGACTGAGATCAGTCGCAGGGCTCACCGGTCATGACCGACGGCGCGACGGCCGAAAGGGCGAACTCGACGGTCGCGGCACCGGCGGTGGCGAGCAGTTCGGCGTCGGAAACCTTGGTGATGTCGAACATGAGGTCCTCCTGATGATTGGTGGGGTCTGAGGCGGCAGAAGATCGAGTAAGGCTCACTCCTGGATAGCCGCCAGGAGTGCGTCTTGCGCGAACTGAAGATCAGTCGCAGGGCTCACCGGTCATGACCGACGGCGCGACGGCCGAGAGCGCGAACTCGACGGTCGCGGCACCCGCGGTGGCGAGCAGTTCGGCGTCGGAGACCTTGGTGATGTCGAACATGAATTCCTCCTGGTTGATGTGGTGATTATTGCCCGGGGGGCTAGGTAAATAATGCAGCCGGCGAACCGGGAAAACCACTCCTGGATTGCGGGTGGCCGGTACTCGTCCCGGTCGCGGCGACAAGGACCCCTTTCACGCACGGCGCGGGGAAGGGGTCCTTGCCGTTCATGGGGTTTTTCCAATGGTGGCCGCGTAGAGCGCGTCGATTTCGGCCGCATACTTCGCGGAGATGTCCGCACGCTTGAGTTTCAGGTTGGCGGTCAGCTCGTCGCCGCCTGCCACCCAGAACTTCGGCAGCACGGTGAACCGCTTGATCTGTTCGATTCGTGAAAGTTTCAGGTTCCCGGCATGAACGCTGGCACGGATCGCTTCCAGCACGTGCTCGTCTTTGGCCAGTACCGCCGGATCCACCGCGATGGCGGCTTCGGCGGCGAACGCGGCCGCCGCCTCCGGGTCCAGTGTTATCAACGCGACGTTGTACGGCCTGTTGTCCCCGACCGCCATCATCGGCCCGATCAGCGGCGAGCCCGCCGAGATCGCGTGCTCGATGTTGCTCGGCGACATGTTCTTGCCGCCGGAATTGACGATCAGTTCCTTTTTGCGGCCGATGATCCGGTAGTTGCCCTCGTCGTCGACCGTGGCGAGATCCCCGGTGCGCAGCCAGCCGTCCGGATCCAAAGCCTCCGCGGTCTTCTCGGGATCCTTGCGGTAGCCCCGCATCATCCACGGCATGCGCACCAGTAGCTCGCCGTCCTCGGCGAGCTTCGCCTCGGCGCCGGGCGCGAGCTGCCCGATCGTGCCGATCTTCGACTCCGACGGCGACGATCCCGAGCCGAAACCGCACTCCGACATGCCCCAGCCGACGCTGACCGCCGCACCGAGTTTCTCCCAGAAACCATAGACATGCTCCGGGATCGCGGCCGTGCCGGTCAGCGCCCACTTCAGCCGGTCGAAGCCGGTCTTGACGCGGATCGACTCCAGGAACGCGGGGTCACCCGCCTCGAACGCGGCCGCGGATTCGGGATCTGCCAGCAGTTCCCGCTCGACGCCGGCCTTGAGTTTCTCCCAAGTCCTCGGCACGGCCGCGAAAGTCGTCGGATGCAGCTCGGCGATCGTCTCGGCGAGCTTGCTCAACTCGGCCAGACACGTGACTTGGCCGCCGCACGCGAGTGGGTAGTAGTGCCGGAAGAACCGGTCGCCCGAGTGGCTGGACGGGAGATAGGAGATCGTCGTGTCGCCCGCCTCCATCGGCCAGATGGTCTCCATCGCGTCGATCATCCGCAGCCAGCCCCGGTGGGTGTGCTCGACACCCTTGGGCGGCCCTGTCGTCCCGGAGGTGTAGATGAGGCACAGCAGATCGTCCGGGCGCACTGCCCGCCAGGTGGCCTCGAAATCGAAGTCCGGTGACTGTCCCAGCCGGTCCAGGTCGCCGTCCTCGACGACCAGCAGGTGCTCCAGTTCGGCTCCGGACGCTCTGATCTGGTCGGCGAATTGATTTTCGCAGACCATGATCTTCGTATCCGAATGGGTGAGCAGATACCGGATCTGCTCCGGTGAGCTCGTGTTGTAGATGGAAAAGGTGGTGGCGCCGAGATGGGAGGCGGCGACCTCGGTCAGGTTGAACTCCGGGCGGTTGGTGAGCATCGCGGCGAAGGTGTCTCCTCGCCGCAAACCCAGTGCCGCCAAGCCTGCCGCGATCCGGCGGACCTCGTCGCCGTACTGCCGCCAGGTCAGCTGAACGGTGTCCCCCGGTGTGCGCAGCGCGACCGCGTCGGGATGCGCCGCCACGGTCAGTTGGAATGCCTCAGGAAAAGTGCTGGGTCGCGACATTTCTCGTGGTCTCCTCAGCTCTGTGGCTTTCCCATTATAGGACCGGGGCACACCGGTGCATCTTCGAAAATGCTTTGGGTGGCTCAGCATTAGCGAAGAAAATAATCCAGGAGAAGTTGGATACCGTGGTTTCCAATCGCTTCAGCAGAGCTGTCACTTTCCGGTAACACAGTTATATTCAGGGAGATACGATGACGTCACCACCCGCACCCACCCGGCAGTGGCTCGCACTGGTGCTGTTGGCCATGACCCAGTTCGTTCTCGTCGTGGATACCGCGATCGTGATCATCGCCGCCCCTTCGATGGAGACGGTCGGATTCTCCCCCGAAAGCCTTCCGTGGGTCACGAACGCCTACGCGCTCGCATTCGGTGGCCTGCTGCTGCTCGGCGGCCGTGCCAGTGACATTTTGGGCCGCCGCAGGATGTTCATCGCGGGCCTGGCGCTGTTCGCGGTCGGATCGCTGGCAGGCGCGCTCTCCACCGCGCCGCTGTGGCTGATCATCGCCCGCGTGGTGCAAGGCGTTGGCGCCGCGCTCGTCTCACCTGCCGCGCTCGCCTTGGTCATGACCCTGTTCACCGATGAAAAAGAGCGCAACAAGGCTCTGGGTGTCTGGGGTTCCGTGGCCGCCGCCGGTGCCGCGACCGGGTACGTTTTCGGTGGCCTGCTCACCGAATGGTTCGGCTGGCAGTCGGTGTTCTGGGTCAATCTCCCGATCGTGGCCGTCGTCGTGCTGCTGGCCCCGCGCCTGCTGCCCGAGGCCAAGGACCCGAGCCACACCTCGTTCGACCTCGCGGGCGCCGTCACCGTCACCGGTGGTGTTTCGCTGACGGTGTACGCGTTGTTCAACGCCGGCACCACCGGCTGGGGCAGCGCGCAGACGCTCGGCCTGTTCGCCGGAGCCATCGTGTTGCTCGCCGCGTTCGTCGTGATCGAGTCGCGCAGCAGCAACCCGCTCATCGCGCTGGGTATCTTCCGTATCGCGTCACTGCGCAACGGCAACGGCCTCACCTTGCTCACCCAGGGCGCGGTCATGCCGATGTTCTTCCTTCTCACCCTGTACGTGCAGCACGTTCTCGGCTTCACGCCGTTGCAGGCCGGGCTCGCCCAGATGCCGGCGGCGCTGTGCTTCACGCTGCTGGGAACCCACGTCGGCAACCTGGTCAGCAAGATCGGGTTCCGCATCCCGGCGACCGTCGGCAGCGTGATCGCCGCGGCCGGCCTGTACTGGCTGGCACAGGCGGAAGTGGGCGGCAACTACTTCGCCGACGTGTTCGGGCCGCTGACCGTCACCGCGATCGGCGCCGTGCTCAGCGTCGTCGCACTGATGATCGCCGCGACGGCCGAGGCGCCGGCGAGCAGCGCGGGCCTGGCTTCCGGCCTGGTGAACGTCACCCAGCAACTCGGTGGCGCCATCGGTCTCGCGGTGCTCAGCTCGATCGCCGCCATCTCCACCGCGAACTCGGCCGAGCGTGGCAATGACGCGCTCACGTCGCTCACCGACGGCATGGACACGGCACTCACCATCGGCGCCGGGATCGCCGTGGTGACCGGTCTGCTCGCGGCGGTGTTGTTCCGGAAGAAGGCCAAGCCCGCCGAGACGGCAGACTCGGGAAGCGCGGTCGCGGAGAACGAAGGCGCGGTCGCCTGACGCACGGATTCCCCCGTCGCTCACAGGAATGGACAATGATGGTTACTCAGGTCGCGCCGAGCGGTGGCCCGGTCAAACTTCCTGGCACGTTGCGGGACCGTTCTCCTGAGGACACCTGGGAGCTCGTGCGGCCCCGGCTGGGTGCCTATGGCATCACCAGGGTCGCCGAGCTGACCGGGCTCGACATCATCGGCATGCCGGTGTTCATGGCCGTCCGGCCGCTCGCCACCACGGTGGGGGTGAGTCAGGGCAAGGGCGCCACCCCGCTGCTGGCGCGCCTGTCGGCGGTCATGGAGTCCATCGAGATGTCGGTCTGTGAGCGGTATTTCACCACCCCCGACGCCTTCGTCGCGCAGGCGGCGGATCTCGATCTCCCTTACGCCACAACGGAGATCACGCCCACGGATCGGTCGGTCATCTCCGATCGCTTCCCGCTGAAGTGGGTGCCCGCGGTCGCGCTGGGCGACGGGGCGCCGACCTTCGTCCCGCTCCGCGCCGTCGCGATGGACGGTATCGCCGACGGGACCTGGCGCCCGCCCACCCAGTTCTGCTCGGCCAACGGATTGGCCAGCGGCAACAATCTCGCGGAAGCGACGATCCACGCGCTGCTCGAGGTCATCGAAAGGTTCTCGACGGCGGGCATGGCGAAAACGTCGATCCGGCAACGGAAAGTGCTGGATCTGGCCACCATGCCCGCCTGCTGGAGCCGGGACCTCATCGAGCACCTGCACGATCTCGGCTTCTGGGTGGAGGTCGTCGACTGTTCCACGGTGCCGGGGGTGTCGACGTTCGCGACCTTCGTCTGGAGCCCCGACATGCCGGGTCTTTACGCCGGATCCGGGAGCCATTTCCTCCCGGAGATCGCCGTCCAGCGCGCACTGACCGAGTCGGTCCAGAGCCGCATGTCGGTGATCAGCGGCGCCCGCGAGGACATCGGCATCAGCGCCTACCGAGGCGTGCGCTACCCGGTCGCGCCGGTGACCGTCGAGCCGAACCAGACCTGGGACGCGATTTCCCCGCCCGCGCTGGGCCCGGAGGTTCCGAGCGCGGAAGTGCTCGCCTGGCTCGCGGCCCAGGTGAGCGTCATGTCAGGCCGCCCGGTGCTGCGCGTCGACATGACCCCGCCTGGCGAGCCCTTCGCCGTCTGCAAGGTCGTCGTGCCAGGCCTGCCAGAGAAGTTGCACGAGGCGAGCGAGGACCTGCCCCGCTACCCCGATCCGGAAGACAGGAAGCCGGCGCATGCCTGACACCCAGACGATCCACGTCTTCGCCGGACCCTCCCTGTCCGGCTCGTCCGTGCTGGAGCTCGACGGCGTCTGCGCACATCCCCCGATCGCGCACGGCGACCTCTACCGGCTCAACCTGAGTGAGGGCGACTCCGTCCTCATCGTCGACGGGATTTATCAGCACACCGCACCGGTGCGCCACAAGGAGATCCTCGCACTGCACGCGGCAGGCGTCCCCATCTACGGCACGGCCAGCCTCGGCGCACTGCGCGCGTCCGAGCACCAGGACCACGGCATGACCGGCATCGGAACGGTCTTCGGCTGGTACCGCGACGGAAGGCTCATTTCCGACGCCGACGTCGCACTCACCCACGGCGACGCCGACATCGACTACCGCGCCTTCACCCAGGCGCTCGTGAGCATCATCAGCGTCACCGACCGCCTGGTCGCCGCGGGCCGCCTCGACCAGTCCGACGCCACGAAGGTCGTCGATCTCGCCCGCTCACTGCATTTCAGCACCCGTACCAACGGCGCACTCCGAGCGGCCGCGGCCGGCCACGACCTGTCCGGCCAGATGCGCCTCACCCTCGACGAGCTGCACACCGACCGCCTCGGCGACATCAAGCGCATCGACGCCGAGGCCGCGGTCCACACTCTCCTCGCCGGGAACGCGGTGACGCCGAAGCCCGTCGACGTCCCGCTCACCACGTGGCGCAAGGAGTGGAGCCTCCAGCACGCCCCGGCCACATCCGACCCCGAAGGCCCGACCCTGCGCCAGGTACTCGCCTTCGCGCAGCTGTTCCTCCCGGATTTCCCGGACCGCCACACCGAATACGTGCTCGGTACGTTGAAGCCCGAGTATCCCGAGGTCGGCGAATCCTCGTGGCTGGACGCGCTTTCCCCGGCCGAGTACGTGCGCCGCGGCATCCTGTCCGAGGACGAGCTGACCACCCTCACGGCCGACGAACGCGCGACCAGGGTGCTCGTCCGCACCTTCCGCCGCCGTTCCGGCCGCTTGGTCTACGACGAGTTCCCGGCCGAGCTGGCGGAATTCGCCGAGCAGAGCGCCCGGCTGCTCAATCTCACCAGCCAGGCGGCCGAGCTCAACCCGAACTTCCACCCCGGCGACATTCCTTCGGCCGAGCTGGATAAGACGTTCAGCGAACTGTGGGGAACCACGGAGTTGGTGACCCATGTGCTCGACCGCGGTTTCCGCTCACCCGAGGAGTTCCGCGAACAAGCCAGGCCGTACTTCATCGCGGCCCGCGCCTTCGTCGGAATGCGTTCGGCTCCGTCAAAGGTTGCCTAGCTTTACCGCTGTCGCAGTGTCTCCCACATGAAATGCGCACTTGCCGGATCGGTGACCGTTCGCCATGCGGAGTGTTCCCGATCATCCAAGGGCGATGCCGCTTTCAGAAGATCATCCAGCTGACCGGAGGTCCGGACTTCGAATTCTTCGGGGTCTTCGAGAAGGCTGGTCAGAAACGCGATGTCCTGAAGATGACGTGACGTGAAGGACCGGGCGGGGCGTTGCCGCTTCTCGTCCTGGAACGCGCAGCACTTGATGCCGATAGCGTGGTGAAGGTCGGGTATGGGAACCAGCGCACCGCGATCTTCGTAGTGGACTTCGACCAGCACCCTGTTTCGCAGCGCGCGTTGGCCACCGAAAACCTCGATCGTCCGGCCCGGCGGTGTAGTGGTGAGGTCTGGCTTCGGTTTCAGCCCTGCTGGAGCCAGAATGTCCACGGTCTCACCCGCGGGGCCGTGATATCGATGGGTGGCGCCTTCCGGACTGGCCGGATCGACTTTGTAGGCAAGTCCTTTGAGTGCATCGACAGCATCGCGCAGACACTCCGGAGCTATGGCCAAGTCGAACAGCACGTCGACATCGCTGGTGACGCGCGGCGGAGTGCTGCCTGCCACCGCGCCATGCAAATGGACCATTACGCCACCGATAACGACATGTGCCGGTGGAAGATGTGCTGCCAATGTCATCAATCCCGGCCATAAGAACGTATCCACTCCACCGGCCAGCCGCGGCAACTCGACCGTGCCGAGCACAGGCAGATCCGGCCAGCGAGAAACGATCATCGACGAAGGATAGCCGCCCGCTTCAGAAGTTCTTCGGCGGCTTGTATCGAGCGTTCGTCGCCGGTTTCCAGCAGGTCTGCCGCCGCCACGGCGGGAGGGGCGATGTCCGGCAGCGTGACCTGGTCGACGATCGGACCGAGCTGGTCGGGCACTACTCGGAAAGTGACATTGGGCGCTTCGGAATTCCACCGGATGCCGCGAGCCTCACGCAGTTCGGCGAAGATCTTTGGTGAGACGTACAGCTCACGTCGATGATTTTCCTCGGAGACCAGCTGAGCGCCATGAGCTACTCCGGCTTCCAAGCCTCCGACGCAGACACCTTTGCGGTTAAGAAGCTTCTTAAGCGCCGCAGGGAGCATTAGTGCCTCGTGTTTTTGCGCGCGTGCTGACAGCAGTCGCGGCCATTGCTCGAGCGGGCGCCGAACGTACCTTCTCGCGCGTACCTGTTCGGACGAGGAGAGCCAAGTCGGCCGCAGGTCTGACATGTGCCACATGACCGCCCATGCCATCCGTGGCGACCATGGGCGTCCGGCTTGCGGCTGGATGACATGAATCCGATGCCACACCGAGTCGGAACGCACCAGCAACTCGCGTCCTGGTCGGGCCGCCTCCAGCCGCCCTGCCGCGATGAGTTCGTAGACGTGTTCAGGTGCGACCTCCAGCCGGGATGCGGCTTCCCGCACTGACAACCAGCCCGGCAGTCCCTCCATCATCACCTCTCTCAACAGCGTTGACTTACACAATACCTCATAAGTCAAGGGGTATTGTGTAAGTAAACGCCGATCAGGACGTCCCAGCGAGCAGATCTCGGGCGAGCCTGTCAGCGGCCGTTGCCATGGCGGAACACGCTGAGCTCGCCGTAGGCCGACAGAGCGCCGGTCAAGTCGCCGGATCCGTTGCGCAGCAAGGAATCCAGGAACGCGAGGGTGGTGGCGGCGACCACCCGCGGGCTCTCGGCGCGACCCAGTGAGCCGACTATCGAGGGCACCGGCGGCAGGTACAGGGGGCCGTCCATGAAGGTGAGATGCGCGGCGCCGGGGATGGTAAGCCGGTAGTTCGTCGCCGTGCCGCGCGTGAGCACCTCGGTGAGCTGTGGCAGGTAGCGCGGATCGGTTTCCGGGGTGATGGCCTGGGTGAGCGCGAGCGTCGGCTGATCGAGGGCGGGCGACAGGGGACCGCGAGGGTAGCCGTCCAGATCGATGACGGCGTCGAACCGGTGATCCCGCCTGGCGGCCTGCAGTGCGGCCGCGCCACCCATGGAGTGACCGGTCGCGGCGACCCGGCCGGTGTCCAGGCGCCCGCTCAGCGGATCGGCGCCGTCACCTCGGTCGAGCTCCTCCAGCCTGGTCAGCACGAAGCCGAGGTCGGCGGCCCGGATCGCCGTCCAGTCGTCGCCCAGCCTGTCGTCGGTGTCCCGGTCGCCGCTGGAGACGGTCGCGGTGGTGATCGTCCGTCCGTCGGCGAGCACGACGGCGGCCGAGTCGTACGGGTGGTCGAGCGCGGCGACCACATACCCGTGGCTGGCGATTTCCTCAGCCCACGCGGTGTTCTGGGTGCGTACTCCGCTGGAACCCGGCGAGAACAGCACCACCGGGAAACGTCCGCCTGCCACCGGGGCGTCGGGAATCGCGTGGGTACGGGCACGCGGAACACCGTCGAACAGGAAACCCGGCAGGCCGACTCCGCCGGCGAGTGCTTCGGAGACGGTGCGTGCTTCGTCCTCCGTGCGCCCGAGGTACTGGGCACGCGGTGCGTCCGCCGGGCCGGTCCGCGCGGGGTACCAGAGCTGGGCCACGACCGTGCGCCGGTCCCCAGGATCGGGGGTGAAGGTCTCGGGCCGGTCCGGGTCGGTCCACTGCAGCACGCGGGTGCCGACCGCGAAGCCGCCGGTGAGCTCGGGGAAGACGGGGATGGGAAAGGCCCACGCGGTCACGGGGCCCGTGGTGATCAGGCAGGCACAGGCCACCGATCCCGGCAACGCCAGCCACCAGGGTGCCCGCCGCGCCCGGCTTCGCACCAGCGGGGAGAAGGCGAACGGCGCCGCGACGACGGCGCCCGCCAGCACCGGCAGCATCTGCCAGCGGATCCCGGTCACGCCGAGCGCGATCGCGGACGGCAGGAACACGGCTGCCGCCGCGATGGTGACGGGTGGGCGAGCGGCGGTGGGAAGCCAGCGCGTCACGACCAGCGCGACGGCGCTGAGCAAAGTCAGTACTTCCAACGGGGACAGCTTCAGTCCCGTGATGATCTCGGTCACCTGGCCATATTCGGCGCCGGACCCGCGCGGCCACATCGCTCCCCGGTCGCGATCCCACTGCCGTCTCCAGTGGCAATCGAGCACCCGGGACCAGCGGCCGGATTACGACCACGGTAGGTATCGGGACTCCTCCTGCGGTCGCAATCCGCCTCGCAGCCATCAGACGGCGGACTCATGTGCTCGGCGGGCGCGCGGCTTACGATCGCCAGGTGATGACGGAGCGGCGCTGGACGTCCCGGCTGCCGCCGGAGGTGTGGGACTCGCTGCTGCCCGCGCTTCTCCTGCTCCACGTCCTGATCATGTGGGCGCCCACGGAGTTGCCGGTGGCCGCCGCTCTCACCGCGGCACTCGCGCTGCCACTGGTGTGGCGGCGCCGCGCCCCGCTCACGGTGTTCGGCGCCGTGACGGCCGCGGCTTTAGTCCAGTGGCTGGTGGACGTGCAGCTGCCCGCGGACGTCGCGCTGCTGGTGGCCCTCTACACGGTGGCCGCGAACTCGGACAGGCGCGTCACCCTTGTCGCCGTCGGCGTCGTGGAGATCGGGGCCGTCCTGGCTTGCTTGCGCTGGACCACGGACGGTGCCTTCCTGACCCCGTTCGCCGCGCTCACCGCGATGGTCGTCGCCGCGGCTGTCCTCGGCGTGAACGTCCGGACCACGCGCGCCTACTTCGCGGCCCTGCGGGAACGGGCCGTCGCCGAGGAAAGGGCCCGGATCACCAGGGAGATGCACGACATCGTCACCCACAACCTGTCCGTCATGGTCGCGCTCACCGACGCCGCCGTCTCCGCGCAGCACCGGTCGCCTGACAAAGCCACCACCGCGATGCTCCAGGTCGCCGAAACGGGCAGGCAGGCGCTGACCGACATGCGGCGTTCGCTCGGCGTCCTGCGCACCGGCGAACCGGACGCGGAACGCCACCCGTTGCCCGGCATCGCGCAACTCGAGACCCTCACCGGCCAGATGTGCGCGGCCGGGCTGCCGACCGGCCTCGACGTCGACGGCGGCTACACGCACATACCCGCGACCGCGCAACTGAGCGTCTACCGCCTCGTACAGGAAGCCTTGACCAACACCCTCAAGCACACACCCACCGGCACACACGCGAACGTCCGAATCGAGTGCGCGGCCGAGACCGTCACAGTGGACGTCACCGATACCGGCCCGCCGGCTCCCCGCCTCACCCGCGCGGGCCACGGCATCACCGGCATGCGTGAGCGTTCAGCCGTCCACGGAGGGACATTGCGCGCCGGACCGCTTCCCGGCGGCGGCTGGGGCGTGCACACCCGCCTGGTGTTCGGTGGCCCAGCGGTGTCCGCATGACGATCCGCGTTCTCATCGCCGACGACGAGGCGTTGCTGCGCATGGCGTTCAGCATGGTCATGGAGGCCCAGCCGGACCTGGTAGCGGCAGGCGAGGCCGAGAACGGCGCCGACGCCATCCGCCTCGCCACCGACCTGCGCCCCGATGTCGTCCTCATGGACGTCCGCATGCCAGGAACCGACGGAATCGAGGCGACCCGGCAGATCATCCGGACCTGCCCGCAGACCAAGGTGCTCATCCTCACCACTTTCGACCTGGACGAGTACGCCTTCGCCGGGCTGAAAGCCGGAGCCTCGGGCTTTCTGCTGAAGAACACCAGGCCCGACGAACTGTTCACCGCGATCCGGACCGTCGCCGCGGGCGACGCGGTGGTCTCTCCGCGTGTCACCCGCCGCCTGCTGGAGAAATTCCGCCCGCACCTGCCCGACGCCGTCACCACCGCCCGCGATGAGCGGCTGAGCAGGCTCAGCGCCCGCGAACGCGAGGTGCTCGTCCAGGTGGGCTCCGGCCTGTCCAACGCCGAGATCGCCGCCGCACTGCATCTCGCGGAGGCGACGGTGAAGTCCCACCTGGGCAGAATCCTGCACAAGCTCGAACTCCGCGACCGGATCCAGGCCGTGATCTTCGCTTACGAAAGCCGCCTCATCCACCCGGCATGACACCGAACCGGCCGGGAGAAATAAAAATAGGCCGACACTCGCACCTTGAAAGGTGTTTTCGAGTATCGGCCGTTTATGTGCCCTCGGCAGGATTCGAACCTGCGACACCTGCCTCCGGAGGGCAGTGCTCTATCCCCTGAGCTACGAGGGCGGGGTCGCCGTGCGACATATCGCCGTGCGACTTGCGAGAAGCCTAGCCTATGGCCCATTCGGGGCGCACGGCGGTTTCCCTAAGCGGTCACGCCACCCAGCCGCCGGTGAGCTTCTGGACCGCGGAGCCATCCTGATCTGCGAGTTTGAGGCCGGTGAAGCCCTCGGCCCACTGCGAGGTCTGGATGCGGAACGCGGGCGACTCGTCGGTCATCGTCTTGAGGATCACGGCGGCGACCTCGTCGGGGGTCTGGGCCGAGGAGAAGGATTGCATGGTCCGCGTGACGTAGGTGCGGAACTGGTCGCCGTACGGGCCCGCCGCTTCGATGGCCGACTCCATGTCGATGCCGACGTTGTTGACGAACTCGGTGGCGACCGCGCCGGGCTCGATCACGCTGACCTTGACGCCGTGGCCCGCGGCGAGCGGGGCGAGGCTTTCCATCATGCCTTCGACCGCGAACTTCGCGGCGCAGTAGGCCTCGTTGAAGGGCTGGCCGACGATGCCGCCGACGCTGGTGACCGTGATCAGCCTGCCGCCGGTGGCGCGCAGCGCGGGCATGACGAGCTTGGTCAGCTGGACGACGCCGAAGAAGTTGACCTCCATCGTCTTGCGGAAGTTCTCGACGCTGTCCTGCTCGACCGTGCCGACGTGGCCCGCTCCCGCGTTGTTGACCAGCACGTCGATGCGGCCGTAGTCGGCGAGGACGGAGGCGACCACCGTGGACGGGTCTTCGGTGACGTCGAGTGCGCGGATGTCGAGCTCGACGCCCGCTTCGGCCGCCGCGGCGCGGAGTTTCCCGGCGCGGGAGACGTCGCGGAGGGTGGCGACCGTGCGGTAGCCGGCCTTCGCGGACTGGACGGCCGCGGCGAGGCCGATGCCCGAGGAGGTGCCGGTGATCAGTGCGACGCGGGTCATGAGAAGTCCTTCATGTCGATGATGGTTAATGCAGTGAACAAAATGACTATAACCATGGATGGTTCATGTAGTCAACTAATGGCCTACACTCCAGCCATGACTGACGACAAGGTGACCGCCGAGGTGATCGCACTGCTGGCGCGCATCGTCGCGCGGTTCACCAAGGACTACGAGGACGCCGCGAGCGCGCAGGACCTCACGACCGTGCAGGCCAAGGTGCTCGCCGCGCTCGCCGAGCCGATGCCCATGCACCGCATCGCCGAGAAACTCGGTTCCGAACGGTCCAATGTGACCGGCATCATTGACCGGCTGGAGGCGAGGGGCCTGGTCGAACGGCACGCGGACACGCGTGACCGCCGTATCAAGAACATCGTCGCCACCGAGGCGGGCCGCGGGCTCGCCGGGAACTTCCAGCGGTCGCTGAGCTTCGCCGCGGAGCCATTGGCCGCGCTGGGCCCCGCCGACCGCGTGCACCTGCGGGACCTGCTGGAGCGCATGGTCGGCGAGGGGGATTGATGCATGTTTTCCTGGAGACGGAGCGGCTCGTGCTGCGCCGGTTCACGTCCGGCGACGTCGACAACTTGGTCGAGCTCGACGGCGACCCCGAGGTGATGCGGTATCTCACCGGGGGCAAGCCGACGCCTGCCGAGGAGATCCGAGATGACTATCTGCCCGCTTTTCTGAGCTACTACGACCGCTTCGACGGTTACGGCTTCTGGGCCGCGATCGAGAAGACGACGGGCGAGTTCCTTGGCTGGTTCCACTTTCGGCCGCAGCCCTCCGACGTGCCGGGCGACGTCGAACTCGGCTATCGGCTGCGCAAGGCCGCGTGGGGCAAGGGCTATGGCAGCGAGGGCTCGCGTGCCCTGATCGACAAGGGATTCACCGAGTTCGGCGTGCGCCGTGTCTACGCGCAGACGATGGCCGTCAACACCGGTTCGCGGCGCGTGATGGAGAAGAGCGGGCTCCGGTTCGTCAAGAAGTTCGACCTCGGCCTGCATGACCCGATTCCGGGCACGGAACACGGCGAGGTCGAATACGCGATCACCCGTGAGGAGTGGGCCGCCCGCTGATTACTTCCCGCAGTCCGAGAAGGCTCGGTTGGGGGATAACGGGGTCCGCGTCTTCCACGTTACCTTTCCAGTGAGGGGGGAGAACTTAGGCTCACCTGCATTGCACATATGCGCATGCGACTATATATTCGGTCGGGCAAGGTGAGCAGAGGAAGGCGCGCAATGGGACACGGGCACGGTCATGGCCAGGCGATCGCGGCGGGGGAGAGCGCGTCCGGCCGCCACCTGCGCGCGTTGACGATCTCGTTGTTCGTGGGCGCCGCGTTCATGATCCTGGAGTTCGTGGTCGGCTTCGCGACCTCGTCGCTGGCGTTGATCTCGGACGCCGCGCACATGTTCACCGACGTGCTCGGCGTCGGCATGGCGCTCGCCGCGATCATGGTGGCGCGCCGCTCCAAGGCGACGTTCAGCCGCACGTTCGGCCTCTACCGCGCCGAAGTGCTGGCCGCGCTCGGCAACGCGATCCTGCTCTTCGGCGTCGCGGGTTACGTGCTGTTCGAGGCCATCGGCCGGATCAGCGACCCGCCAGAGGTACCCGGCCTGCCGGTGCTGCTCGCGGCCACCGCCGGTCTCATCGCGAACCTCGTCTCGTTCGCGCTGCTGCGTTCGGGTGCCGAGGAGAGCATCAACGTCCGCGGCGCCTATCTCGAAGTGCTCGCCGACCTGATCGGCTCGGTCGGCGTGCTGATCAGCGGCGCGCTCACGCTGTTCACCGGCTGGCGCTACGCGGACCCGATCATCGGTGTCGCGATCGGCCTGTTCGTACTGCCCCGCACCTACGCGCTCGCCAAGCGCGCGCTGCGGATCCTGTTCCAGCACGCGCCGCAGGGCGTCGACGTCGGCGAGATCAGCGCCGAACTGGCCGCACTGCCCGGCGTCGACGACGTCCACGACCTGCACGTCTGGACGCTCACCTCCGGCATGGAGGTCGCGTCGGCCCACCTGACGGTGAACACCGAGGCCGAGCAGTCGACGGTCCTCACGGCCGCCCAGAACCTGCTGTCCTCGCGGTACTCGATCGAGCACGCGACCCTGCAGGTCGAGGCCCCCCAATGCGCCAAGCGCTGCGAGCAACTGCCCTGGTAGAGCCGGGGAAAAAAATCCCAATGCGGCTTTGGTCAGGTTTCAGCACGCCAATGTGGCTTTCGTCAGCTCAGAGCTGACGAAAGCCACATTGGGATTTTTTTCCCCGGATCCCTAGGAAACGGGGAGCGGCTGGGCGCCCTTGGCCGCGAGCATCTGGGTCATGAGGACCATCTCGGAGCCCTGGGCCTTGAGGATGCTCGAGGTCAGCAGCTGGACCGCGTTGTTCTTCGAGTGGTCCTTCGCGTACTGCGTCATGGACGAGCCGCCCTGGTGATGCCGGAGCATCAGCTGCAGGAAGTAGACGTCCATCTCCTGGCCCTTCAAGGACCGAAGCTTCGCCAGTTCGGCTGAGGTCGCCATGCCCGGCATCACCGCGTCACCGGCCGTGACCGGGGCGCCGTGCTGGTGCCCGGCCATCGGCTCGGCCATCCAGGTCATGTACGCGCCGGTCGCCTGCTCCGGCTTGTCCCAGAGCATCAGCCAGCCCTTCATGCGGCCGACCTGTTCCGTCTGCGAGGTCTCGATGTCGAACGCGAGCTGCTTGACCGCGCCGTCCGTCGAGTTGTCTCGGGCCCAGTTCGCCATGGTGACCGCCTGCAGGTGGTGCACCGACATGTCCTGGGCGAAGCCGACTTCGATCGAACTGGCGTCCGGCGTCGAGTCGGACGGGCCGCCGAGCAGGTTGGACAGGAACACCCCGACGCTGATGCCGACCAGCAGCACCGCGAGCAGCGCGCCGCCGATGATCACCACCCGGGACCAGGCAGGCCGCTCGGGTGATGACTCCTCGGTGTGTTCCTCCAGCGACGTCACTGACCAGCCGGCGCGGACGAAGGCGGGGCCGCCGGGGACGACGGGGGCTGGCCGTTCTCACCCTGCGCGCCCTGCGAGCCCGCGTAGTCCATCGGCTTGGCGTCGGGGCCGGGCTTCGACGGGTCGAACGGCGGCGGGTTGTCGATGTCGAACTGCGGGTTGTCGCAGGTCGCGCCGACCTCGGGATAGGTGTTCGGGTTGCTGCGCAGCGCGGCGACGAACTGGTCGATGCGCGGGTCGTCGGTCTTGTCGAGCTTCAGCTGGTGACCCCAGGCCTGCAGCGAGATCGGCTTGTCGAGGCCGGGGTACGGCGAAAGCATGGTGAACGGCTTGCCCTGGACGCGGACCTCGAGCGCCTTGAGAGCGTCGCCGGAGACCTGGTCGGGGTTGTAGGCGATCCAGACCGCGCCGTGCTCCAGCCCGTGGACCATGTTCTCGGTGCGCACGGCCTTCGGGTAGACGACGCCGGTGCAGGCGGCCCAGGACTGGTCGTGCGGGCCACCGAAGGCGGGCGTCTGGTCGTACGCGACGCGCTCGGTCGGCAGCACGTGGACGGTGCCCTTGTAGTCCTTCTTGATGACGCCCTCGATCTTGCCGGAGGGGTCGGGGTTCTCCTTGGACGGCGCGAACGCCGCGGCGGCCTCCTCGCGTGCCTTCTGGTCACGCTTGGGCGCGGACTGCACGAGGTAGTAGCCCAGCACCGCGCCTGCCAGCGCGATCACGCCGATCACCGCGATGATGGTGCCCCACGGCGCGCCCTTCTTGGACACGACGGAACTGCGGGTCGCCTTCACAACACCCTTTTTGGGCGTGTTCTTCTTAGTTGCCCCGTTAGCCATGGCTCCCGCGTTCTCTTCAGGTCAGTGTCTGCCGCAGGCCAGTTTAGGCACGGCCTGCGAGGTGCCTGTGAAGAAGCCCCATATCACTTCGGCGGTACGGCATCCGTTCCCGGTGGCGAAGGGTCGAACGGCGGCGGGTTGTCGACGTCGAACTGCGGGCTGTCGCAGGGGGCGCCGACCTCGAAGTACGTGTTCGGGTTGGTCCGCAGCGCGACGATGAACTGGCCGATGCGGGGGTCGTCCGCGGTGTCGACCTTCAGCTGGTGCTCCCACGACTGCAGCGAGATCGGCTTGTCCAGGCCGGGGTACGGCGAGAGCAGCATGTACGGCTTGCCGTCGACGCGGACTTTCAGCTGGTCGAGCGCGTCGCCGGAGACCTGGTCGGGGTTGTAGGCGATCCAGACCGCGCCGTGCTCCAGCGAGTGGACCATGTGCTCCGTGCGCACCGCCTTGGTGTAGACGGCGCCGTTGCACGCAGCCCAGACCGGGTCGTGCTTGCCGCCGAACGGCGGGAGGTGGTCGTAGGCGACGCGCTGCCCCGGGAGGATGTGCAGGCCCTCGGCCTTCTCCATCACCACGCCGGGTATCCGCTTCGACGGATCCCGGTCGGCCGCGCTCGGCACGAAGTCCGCCGCCGGGTCGGGCAGCGCCTTCCCCGCGATCGCGGTCGAACACCCGGTCACCAGCAACGTCGCCCCGATGATGATCGGAATCACCCGCACCCGGTCCGCCTCCACCCTTGTCTTGGCCGGTCAACCCACACCCATAGAATTCCGCAGGTGACTCCCGCAGCTCTCGCCGACCTGGTCCGCAGTTCCGCCGTGCAGGTTCTCGCCGCACGTGGCATCGATGACGCCATCCTGCCGGAGCAGGTGACGATCGAGCGCCCGCGCAACCCGGAGCACGGAGACTACGCGACCAACCTGGCGATGCAGGTGGGCAAGAAGGCCGGGATGAAGCCGTTCGACTTCGCCACCGAGCTGGCCGCGGTGCTGGCCGCGGCCGACGGCATCGACGCGGCCGACGTCGCGGGCCCCGGCTTCCTGAACCTCCGCCTCGCCGCGGACGCGCAGGGCGAGGTCATCAGCCAGGTCATCTCCGCCGGTGACGGCTACGGCCTCGGCGACGCGCTGGCGGGCGTCAAGATCAACCTCGAGTTCGTCTCGGCGAACCCGACCGGCCCGATCCACCTCGGCGGCACCCGCTGGGCCGCCGTCGGCGACGCGCTCGGCCGCATGCTGACCGCGCAGGGCGCCGCGGTGACCCGCGAGTACTACTTCAACGACCACGGCGCGCAGATCGACCGGTTCGCCAACTCGCTCATCGCCGCGGCCAAGGGCGAGCCCGCCCCCGAGGACGGCTACGCGGGCGGCTACATCTCCGACATCGCCGCCGAGGTCATCCGCCAGGAGCCCAGCGCGCTCTCGCTGCCCGAGGACGAGACGGGCGAGACGTTCCGCCGGATCGGCATCGACCTGATGTTCGCCGAGATCAAGCAGAGCCTGCACGACTTCGGCACCGACTTCGACGTCTACTTCCACGAGAACTCGCTGCACGAGTCCGGTGAGGTCGGCAGGCTCGTCGCGGAGCTCAAGGACAGCGGCAAGCTCTACGAGGAGGACGGCGCCTGGTGGCTGCGCTCGTCCGAGTACGGCGACGACAAGGACCGCGTCGTCATCAAGGGCGACGGCAACCCGGCCTACATCGCCGGTGACATCGCTTACTTCCACGACAAGCGCAAGCGCGGCTTCGACCTGTGCATCTACATGCTCGGCGCGGACCACCACGGCTACATCGCGCGCCTCAAGGCCGCCGCGGCCGCGTTCGGCGACGACCCGAGTGTCGTCGAGGTGCTCATCGGCCAGATGGTGAACCTGGTCAGCGAGGGCAAGCCGGTCCGGATGAGCAAGCGCGCCGGCACGGTCATCACGATGGAGGACCTGGTCGGCGCGGTCGGTGTAGACGCGGCCCGCTACGAGCTGATCCGCTACTCGGTCGATTCCGCCTTGGACGTCGACCTGGACCTGCTTCGCAAGCACACCAACGACAATCCGGTCTACTACGTGCAGTACGCGCACGCCCGGCTGTCGTCGCTGCAGCGCAACGCCGCCGACCTCGGCCTCAAGTTCGACGCCGCCGCGGACTTCGGCCTGCTCACCCACCAGCGTGAGGGCGAGCTGATCCGCACGATCGGCGAGTACCCCACGATCGTGCGCAAGTCCGCCGAGCTGCGTGAACCGCACCGCGTCGCGCGGTACCTCGAGAGTCTCGCCGCCGCCTACCACAAGTTCTATGCCGAAGCGCGCGTTCTGCCGATGGGCGATGAAGAGGCGACCCCTCTCACCTTCGCCAGGCTCGCGCTCTGCGAAGCCACCCGACAGGTGCTCGCGAACGGTCTTTCCCTGCTCGGTGTCTCCGCCCCGGAACGGATGTAAGAAGAAATGGCCCACCCCGCAGGCCCGCGCCACGCGGACGTCTACCCGCACGCCGACGCGTCAGGGTTCCCGCCGACCAGCGCCGCCGAACTCGACCACCTGTACCCGAAAGTCTGGCCCCGCAACACTTATCGCGCGCCGGACGGCGTCGTGCGCATCGCGGGCGTCGACGTGCGCGAGCTCGCCGAGACCTACGGCACGCCGCTGTTCGTGGTCGACGAGAACGACTTCAAGTCGCGCTGCGCCGACTACGCCGAGGCCTTCGACGACCCGTCGCTCGTGCACTACGCCTCCAAGGCGTTCCTCTCCGTGGAGATCGCGCGCTGGGTCGCCGCCGCCGGGCTGAGCCTCGACGTCTGCAGCGGCGGCGAGCTGTCCGTCGCGCAGCGCGCGGACTTCCCGCCGGAGCGGATCACCTTGCACGGCAACAACAAGTCGATCGAAGAGCTGGAGATGGCCGTCGACGCCGGCGTCGGCACCATCGTGCTCGACTCCTACTTCGAGATCGCCAGGCTGGCCGAGGTCGCCGCCAGGCGCGAGATCGTCCAGGCGGTGCTGATCCGCGTGACTGTCGGCGTCGAGGCGCACACGCACGAGTTCATCGCGACCGCGCACGAGGACCAGAAGTTCGGGTTCTCGCTGGCTTCCGGTGACGCCGCCGAGGCGGTGCGCCGCACGCTCAACACGTCCTCGCTCAAGCTCATCGGCCTGCACAGCCACATCGGCTCGCAGATCTTCGACGCCGACGGCTTCGAGGTGGCCGCGCGCCGCGTGGTCGGCCTGCTCGCCGAGCTCGCCAAGGAGCACGGCGACGCGCTGCTCGAGCAGATGTCCATTGTGGACCTCGGTGGTGGTTTCGGTATCGCCTACACCGAAAAGGACAACCCGCCGCCGCCCGCGCAGATGATCACCCAGATCAGGGAGATCGTCCGCAAGGAGTGCTCGTACGCCGGGCTTCCGGTGCCGAAGATCGCGGGCGAACCTGGCCGCGCCATCGCCGGTCCCGGCACGATCACGCTCTACGAGGTCGGGACCACCAAGGACGTGACGCTCGGCGACAACAAGGTGCGCCGGTACGTCAGCGTCGACGGCGGCATGAGCGACAACATCCGCACGTCGCTCTACGACGCGGTGTACGACTGCCGCCTCGTCTCGCGGTCGAGCGACGACGGTGGCACGACGCCAGTGGCCTCGGCGCTGTCCCGGGTCGTGGGAAAACACTGTGAGTCCGGCGACATCGTCGTACGAGACTGCTGGCTGCCCGACACGCTGTCACCCGGCGACCTGCTGGCGGTCGCGGCCACCGGCGCGTACTGCTACTCGATGGCGAGCAACTACAACCGGCAGCCGCGCCCAGCCGTGGTCGCCGTCCGCAACGGCAGCGCGCGGCTGCTGCTGCGGCGTGAGACCACGGACGACATGCTGCGCCTGGAGGTGTGAGACTTTTGTCCACAAAGGACATCGTCAGAGTTGCCCTGCTCGGTTGCGGGACCGTCGGCGGTGAAGTCGCCAGGTTGCTCACCGAGCAGGCGGGCGAGCTCGCCGCGCGCGCGGGTGCGCGGCTGGAGATCGCCGGCATCGCCGTGCGGCGCCCCGACAAGCACCCCGAGCTGCCGCAGGAGCTGCTCACGGCGGACGTCACCGGGCTCGTCACGCGCGAGGACGTCGACGTGGTCGTCGAGCTGGTCGGCGGCATCGAGCCGGTGCGCGGCTGGCTGCTCGACGCGCTCAAAGCCGGGAAATCCGTTGTCACGGCGAACAAAGCACTGCTCGCCGACCACTCGGCCGAGCTGTTCGAGGCCGCCGACGCGTCCGGAGTGGACCTCTACTTCGAGGCAGCCGTCGCCGGTGCGATCCCGTTGCTGCGCCCGCTGCGCGAGTCGCTCGCCGGTGACCGCATCACCAGGGTGATGGGCATCGTCAACGGCACCACGAACTTCATCCTCTCGGCGATGGACGCGACGGGCGCCGGGTACGCCGAGACGCTCGACGAGGCCAGCAGGCTCGGGTACGCCGAAGCCGACCCGACCGCGGACGTCGACGGCTACGACGCCGCGTCGAAGGCCGCGATCCTCGCGTCCCTCGCCTTCCACACCCGCGTCACGGCGGCGGACGTGCACCGCGAGGGCATCGCGGACGTCACCGCGTCCGACATCGCGGCGGCGCGGACGCTCGGCCGGACGGTCAAGCTGCTCTGCATCTGCGAGCGCGTCATCGACGAAGACGGCGTCGAGTCGGTCGCGGTGCGCGTGCACCCGGTGATGATCCCGTTGTCGCATCAGCTTTCCGGCGTCAACGGCGCGTTCAACGCGGTGTACGTCGAAGCCGACGCGGCCGGTGAGCTGATGTTCTACGGCCAGGGCGCCGGTGGCGCGCCGACCGCGAGCGCGGTGCTCGGCGATCTCGTCGCGGTGGCAAGGAATCTGGTGCTCGGCGGGCGCGGCCCGCGCGAGTCGGCGCACGCCGCGCTGCCGGTGCGGCCGATGGGCCAGACGCCGACGCGGTACCACCTGAGCCTCTACGTCGCCGACGTCGCGGGTGTGCTCGCGCAGGTGGCGCAGGTGTTCGCCGACCACGGCGTGAGCATCGCCGCGGTCAGGCAGAGTGACTCCAAGGACTCGGCCAGCCTGGTCGTGATCACCCACCTGGCAACGGACGCGGCGCTCAAGTCCACTGTGGACCAGATCGCCAAACTCGATGTCGTGCACGAGGTTGTCAGCGTGATGCGTGTGGAAGGCGAAGACCAGTGACGACACAAGCTTGGCCAGGAATCATCGAGGCCTACTCCTCGCGGATCCCGATCCCCGACGGCGCCAAGGTCGTCACGCTGGGGGAGGGCAACACGCCGCTGCTGCCCGCGCCGCACCTGTCCGAGCTGACCGGCTGCTCGGTGTACCTGAAGGTCGAGGGCGCGAACCCGACCGGGTCGTTCAAGGACCGCGGGATGACCGTGGCGATCACGCACGCGCTCGCCAGCGGCCTGCAGGCGGTCATCTGCGCGTCGACGGGCAACACGTCGGCGTCGGCCGCCGCGTACGCCGCGCGTGCCGGGCTGACCTGCGCGGTTCTGGTGCCCCAGGGCAAGATCGCGATGGGCAAGCTAGCCCAGGCGGTCTTGCACGGCGCCAGGATCCTCCAGGTCGACGGCAACTTCGACGACTGCCTGGAGCTCGCGCGCAAGACCGCCGCCGACTACCCGGTCACGCTCGTCAACTCGGTCAACCCGGTGCGCATCGCGGGCCAGAAGACCGCCGCGTTCGAGATCTGCGACGTGCTCGGCGAAGCGCCGGAGTTCCACTGCCTGCCCGTCGGCAACGCGGGCAATATCACGGCTTACTGGGCCGGCTACCGCGAATACGCGAATGACGGTGTGGTGAAGAACACCCCGCGCATGTTCGGTTTCCAGGCCGCGGGCGCGGCGCCGCTCGTACTTGGTGAACCGGTGACCGAACCCGACACGATCGCGACCGCGATCCGCATCGGCAGCCCGGCCTCCTGGACCGCCGCGGTCAAGGCCCGCGACGAGTCCGACGGGCTCTTCGACGCCGTCACCGACGAGAAGATCCTTGAGGCGTACCGGTTGCTGGCCCGCAAGGAGGGCGTCTTCGTCGAGCCCGCCTCGGCCACCAGCGTCGCCGGACTGCTACGCACCGTCGCCGACGGCCGCATCCCGGCCGGTTCCACCGTGGTCTGCACGGTCACCGGCCACGGCCTCAAGGACCCCGCCACCGCCTTGGAGGGCAACGTCGAGGTCGAACCCCTCGCCGTCGACCCCGGAGCCGTAGCCGCCGCACTGGACCTCCGATGACCCCCCTGTTTTCGCCCCAATGTGTCCTTCGGTCCCTCTCACGGACCGAAGGACACATTGGGGACCTGGCAGGGACCGAACGACGCATTGGGGACCTGGCATGAGCTTCCGGGTGACCGTGCCTGCCTCGAGTGCCAACCTGGGCCCCGGATTCGACGCGTTCGGCCTGGCACTGGGCTTGTACGACGTGGTCGACGTCGAGGTCACCGGCCAAGGCCTTGATATCGAGGTCGTCGACGCGGGAGCGGGCGGCGTCGACGACGTGCCGCGCGACGAGTCGCACCTGGTCGTGCGCGCGATCAGGCGAACCTGTGAGCACCTCGGGGTGAAAGCCCCGGGCCTGGGCCTGGTGTGCCGCAACGCGATCCCGCACGCGCGCGGCCTCGGGTCGTCGGCCGCGGCGGTGGTCACCGGGATCGCCGCCGGGTATGCGATCGCCGAACTTCCACTAAATGATGACGCTCTTCAACTGGCGGCCGAATTCGAAGGCCACGCTGACAATGTCGCGGCCAGCCTGTACGGCGGCCTGGTGCTCGCGTGGACGGAAGGTAAACGTTTCCACGCCGAGAGGTTGACGGCCCACCCGTCGATCAGGCCGCTGCTGGCGGTGCCTGCCATTCGCTCGTCCACGGAGACCACGCGTGGCCTCCTACCAGGGCATGTGCCGCACGTGGACGCCGCTTTCAACCTCGGGCGCGCCGCGCTGGCCGTGCTCGCGCTCACCGAGCGGACGGACCTGCTGCTCGCCGGCTCGGAAGACCGGCTGCACCAGGATTACCGGTCGTCGGCGTACCCGGAGAGTGCGCGCCTGGTCCGTGAGCTGCGGGCTTCCGGTGTCGCCGCCGCGATCTCCGGTGCCGGCCCGACCGTGCTGGCGCTCACACTCGACGGAATACTGCCCCGCACTGTCGGCGTTGAAGGTTTCGACGTCACCGAGCTCCCGGTGGACACGCGCGGTGTGCAGGTTGCGGCTCAGTAACCGCGCACGCCACGCGGGGGGTGGTTGTTGCACCCCGGCCGGGGGCGGTCTACCCTCGGGGGCGTTCGATCACCGTGCGTTTCCGCACCCGGGTTCGATCCAGGGGGATCGGTGACGAATCTCGCGTGCTCCATTTGGAGCACGTAAACCCCCGTGCTGGTGGCGCTTTCGCCGCGACGCGCACGTCTAGGCTGCGATCGCCTGCATCGGGTCCCTGTTCGTTGGGGAAATATGAATGTCGTTTCGCAATCACAGAGCGAACGGCAGTCCGCTGATCCACTGGAGGCGTGGATCGGTCAGGAAGGACATGTGTGAGCAACACCGATCTTTTGAGCGGCGACGTGGAAACAGCGGCGGCTGCCAATGGCAGCGCGGCCCCGAAACGCCGCACCGGGGGACTTTCCGGCATGGTCATCGCCGAGCTGCGTCAGCTCGCCGGTGAGCTGGGCCTGAGCGAAACCACGGGCATGCGCAAGGGAGACCTGATCGCGGCCATCCGTGAGCGCCAGGGCAAGTCCAAGCGCCGCGCGGCCAACGAGGCCGAAACGCTGCCCCTGGAGGGGATCGACGCGGGCAAGCCCGCCGCGAAGGCCCCGAAGGCGGCCGCGGTGGCGAAGGCGGAGAAGCCGGTCGAGAAGGCCGAAAAGCCCGCGAAGCAGCCGATCGCCGAGGCTCCGGCCCCGGCGCAGGAGCCCGCTCCCCAGCAGGAGAGCGCGCCGCAGGCCGATGGCCAGCAGCAGGCTCCCGAGGAAGGCGGCCGCAGCCGTCGGCGCCGCGGCTCCAACCGCGCGCAGGGCAGCCCTGACGGCGGCCAGCAGCGTGGTGACCAGCAGCAGCCGCGTGAGCAGCGTGACCAGCAGCAGGGTCAGGGTGCCGGTTCCGGCGAGCAGCAGCCGCGTCGCAACGACCGCAACGACCGCAACGAGCGGAACGACCGTGGCGACCGCGGTGACCGCAACGACCGCCAGGGCAACCGCGAAGGCCGCAACCGCGACCAGCAGGACAACCGGGGCGGCAACCGCAACCAGAACCAGCAGGAGCGCGGCCAGCAGGGCGGCAACCGGCCTGGTGACGACGACGAGGACGGCGACCGCAGGGGCCGCCGCTTCCGCGACCGCCGTCGCCGCGGCGCCGGTGGCGGCCGGGTCGAGGGCGGCTCGCCCGACACCGAGATCCGCGAGGACGACGTCCTGCTGCCCGTCGCGGGCATCCTGGACGTGCTGGACAACTACGCGTTCGTCCGCACCTCGGGCTACCTGGCCGGGCCGAACGACGTCTACGTCTCGCTGTCGCTGGTCCGCAAGTACGGCCTGCGCCGCGGTGACGCCATCACCGGCGTCGTCCGCCAGCCGCGTGACGGTGAGCAGCAGCGGCAGAAGTTCAACCCGCTGGTGCGCGTCGACTCGATCAACGGCCTGGAGTCGTCCGAGGCGAAGAACCGCCCCGACTTCACCAAGCTGACCCCGCTGTACCCGAACGAGCGACTGCGCCTCGAGACCGAGTCGCACAAGCTCACGACCCGTGTCATCGACCTGGTGATGCCGGTCGGCAAGGGACAGCGTGCGCTGATCGTGTCGCCGCCGAAGGCCGGTAAGACCACGATCATGCAGGACATCGCGAACGCCATCGCGACGAACAACCCCGAGTGCCACCTGATGGTCGTCCTGGTCGACGAGCGTCCGGAAGAGGTCACCGACATGCAGCGGTCGGTGAAGGGCGAGGTCATCGCCTCCACCTTCGACCGCCCGCCGTCAGACCACACCTCGGTCGCCGAGCTGTCCATCGAGCGGGCCAAGCGCCTGGTCGAGATGGGCCTCGACGTGGTCGTCCTGCTCGACTCGATCACCCGATTGGGTCGTGCGTACAACCTGGCGGCCCCGGCTTCCGGCCGGATCCTGTCCGGTGGTGTCGACTCGACCGCGCTCTTCCCGCCGAAGCGTTTCCTCGGCGCGGCGCGCAACATCGAGAACGGCGGCTCGCTCACGATCTTCGCCACGGCGATGGTCGAGACCGGGTCCACCGGTGACACGGTCATCTTCGAGGAGTTCAAGGGCACCGGTAACGCGGAGCTCAAGCTCGACCGCAAGATCGCCGAGCGGCGCGTGTTCCCCGCGGTGGACGTCAACCCGTCCGGTACCCGCAAGGAAGACCTGCTGCTTTCGCCGGACGAGCTGGCCGTCACCCACAAGCTGCACCGGGTGCTGCACGCGCTGGACTCGCAGCAGGCCATCGACCTGCTGATCTCGCGGCTGCGCAAGACCAAGACGAACATCGAGTTCCTCATGCAGGTCTCGAAGACCGCTCTCGGTTCGAACGACGAAGACTGACCAAAATTCAGTACTCGCTCACGAGCGAGGCATGTCCGCCGAAAGCGCGGACCTGCCTCGCTCGTGGTGTTTTGCGGGGGCGCAGCCCCCGCACCCTGCCCGGGGGGCAAGCCCCCGGACCCCCGGCTTCGGCCGCCCCGATATGTTCGGAAAAATTTCAGTACTTCTGGAAAATGCCCCGCCCGGAATTCCGGGCGGGGCATTTCTTGTGAAGACGTCTCACTGGTGGGGGCGAGCCGCGGGGGTCCAGCCGCGGTAGTTGTTGAAGTAGTTCACGCTCGAGGCGTGGCCGATCTTGCCGCCGATGCTGGTGGCGTAGATGCCGCCGTTGCCGTCGGCGATGCCGACGTGGCCCCACTGGCTGATGTTCCAGTAGACGAAGGCGCCCGCCGGCGGCCTGCTGCCATCGGTGTGCTTCGGGCTGGCGCCGTTCCAGTGCGCGTTCGCCGAGCCCCAGACGGCCGTGGTGCCGTACGCGTTCTCGACGGCCTTTTCGCAGTAGTGCTGCCACGCGGTGCTGCCCATGTGGTTCTTGAACCACTGGATCGCGCCGGCGGGAGTGCCGTCGCCTGCACCTTGGACGGAGAACTCGCCTTCGGTGGTGAAAGTGGCCGCTGCCGGGTTGATGTCGGCGGCGGTGATCCCGGAGGCCTGGGGGGTGGCGCCGGCGACCGGGGCGATGGCGAGAGCCGAGACGGCGAGCGCGGCCACCGCGGCGGGTTTGACGATGCGGGAAAGCAGGTTCTCAGTGGTGAGGGCCACGGCGAACGCCTTCTTCCTGTGCGTTGTCGGTGATTTTCGAACAACGCCAGGCTCTCGGTGGGAAGTACAAAATGCGTACAAGCGGCCACCGGAGGTTGTGCGGAATACCAGCGGGGTGGCCCGCGTTCCAGTCGTGGCCAGCGCGTCTGGCAGAATGACCCGCTGAAGTCCGGCTCCGGTTCACCCCGAGGAACGTGGGGACCCGGCGGCCAACGAGAGAGGACACCATGAAGAGCGGTATTCACCCCGAGTACGTGGTCACCAATGTGACCTGTGGCTGCGGCTACACCTTCTCCACGCGTAGCACCAAGGCGTCGGGCGACATCCACGTCGAGGTCTGCTCGAACTGCCACCCGTTCTACACCGGCAAGCAGAAGATTCTGGACACCGGTGGCCGGGTCGCGCGCTTCGAGGCTCGCTACGGCAAGCGGGCGAAGAAGGCCGACGAAGCCAAGTAGCTTGCTCGACGGCGCCTACCCACCTTTGGGTAGGCGCCGTTTTGCTTGTTTCCAGTGAGAAAGGGTGACAGGGGTGGATTCGACTTCGCTCAAGGGTCTGCTCGAAGAGCACGCTGACCTGGAGAAACAACTCGCCGACCCCGGCGTGCACGCCGACCAGGGCCGCGCGCGCAAGCTGGGTCGCCGCTACGCCGAGCTGAGCCCGATCGTCAAGGCGGTCGGCGAGCTCGAAACGGCCCGTGAGGACCTCGCCGCGGCCAAGGAGTTCGCGTCCGAGGACGCCTCGTTCGCCGCCGAGGCCGAGGAGATCGCCGCGCGCATCCCGGCGCTGGAGACCAAGCTCACCGAGCTGCTGCTGCCCCGTGACCCGTACGACGGCTCCGACGTCGTCATGGAGATCAAGTCCGGTGAAGGCGGCGAGGAGTCGGCGCTGTTCGCCGGTGACCTGCTGCGCATGTACCTGCGCTACGCCGAGCGGCACGGCTGGAAGGCCGAGGTGCTCGACTCGACCGACTCCGACCTGGGCGGCTTCAAGGACGTCACGGTCTCGATCAAGAGCAAGGCCGCCGCCGTCGACGGTGTCTGGTCGCGCCTGAAGTTCGAGGGCGGCGTGCACCGCGTCCAGCGTGTCCCCGCGACCGAGTCGCAGGGCCGCATCCACACGTCGGCCTCCGGCGTGCTGATCTACCCGGAGCCCGAGGACGTCGAGGTCGAGATCGACCCCAACGACCTGCGCATCGACGTGTTCCGCTCCTCCGGCCCCGGCGGCCAGAGCGTCAACACGACCGACTCCGCCGTCCGGATCACCCACCTCCCGACCGGCATCGTGGTCTCCTGCCAGAACGAGAAGTCGCAGATCCAGAACCGCGCACGCGCGCTGCTGGTGCTGCAGGCGCGGCTGCAGGCCATCGCCGAGGAAGAGGCCGCCGCGAAGGCCTCGGACGCCCGCCGTTCCCAGGTCCGCACGGTCGACCGCTCGGAGCGCATCCGTACCTACAACTTCGCCGAGAATCGCATCGCCGACCACCGCGTCAACTACAAGGCCTACAACCTCGACCAGGTGCTCGACGGCGACCTCGACGGCGTGCTCGACGCATTGGTCACCGCCGACCGCGAAGAGCGTCTCGCCTCGCATTCCGGATAAGGAGTCGTGAGTGTTCCCGACGGGGATGTAACAAAGGACCCACAACAAAACCAAAAAAAAAAAAAAAAATTAATAGGCGAACCCCCACAACAAAAAAAAAAACAACAAAAAAACACCAAC